>CANFUJ010000060.1 GCA_947450165.1 Chitinophagaceae bacterium | reverse complement strand
TTTTTGATAAAAAATTATTCGATAAAACCATCATTATTTATGATTCTGCAGTAAATAAAAAACAACGAAATTATTGGGATTCTATTAGGCCAATTCCTTTGATGGCAGATGAACAATATGATTACAAATTTAAAGACAGCATGCTCGTTGTAAAATTGGATTCTGAGGCCATTTACAACAACATAGATACCTTAAAGAAAAGGCAGGGTAAAGTCAAGTTGAAAAGTTTGTTTTTCCCTGGGATAAACAGAACACATTATAGTAAAACCAATCCATACAAATGGGGCGTCGAGCCATTATTAACCAATACCCAATTTAATTCTGTCGAAGGGTTGATGGTTGATATTAGTGGCTATTACGAAAAGAATTTCAAAAAATACAAATCTAAATTAACCATTAAACCCAATTTTAGATATGGTTTCGTAAACACGCATTTCAATAGTTGGCTTGATGTAATTTGGCGAAAATATGATGCAGGGATATCTGATGAAATCAAAAATTATAACATTGCCTTTTCAGCGGGGAAAAAAGTAGAGCAATATAATTCATCGAACCCAATTTTACCTTTGGTGAATACAATCAGCACTTTGTTTGATGGGAAAAATGAAATGAAAATCTATGAAAAATATTTTGGAAGCATCAGCTACAATCAAACTTTTGAAAATGGTGTGAAAATAAAATGCGCGTCTTTTTATGAAGATAGAATGCCATTAGAAAATTCAACATCATATACATTTTACAAAAAAAATACCAATCGTATAAGCAGCAATATTCCATTGAATAAATATTTCACCAACCTAAACATTAAACATCAGGCTTTTGTAGCGCATGCTTCTATAAGTGTAAAGCCAGGTCAGCGATACATTCAATTCCCTAAAAGAAAAGTTCCAATAGGTTCAAATTATCCAACTTTTTCTATTGGCTATACAAAAGGAATAAATGGAATTTTTGGCAGTGATGTAGATTTCGATAAGTGGAATTTTGATATTCAGGATGATAAGAATTTCAAACTTTTAGGGTTGTTGAAATACAAGTTGAGTATGGGTGGGTTCTTAAATAATAAATCGGTTTTCTTACAAGATTTAAAGCATTTTAATACCAGTTCAGTTAGAGCTTCTTCTAACTATGTAAATGGTTTTCAATTGATGAACTCTTATATTAATTCCAATACTGCAAAGCTTTATTATGAAGCACATTTGGAGCATCATTTGAATGGGCTACTCACCAATAAAATTCCTTATTTCAAAAAGCTGAATTGGAACTTGGTAGGTGGGTGCAATACTTATTTTATTAAAAAGAACGACCGTTATGAAGAAGTATTCGTTGGGTTAGAAAATATCTTTAAAATTTTCAGATTAGACTTTGTTACAGCATTTCAAAATGGAAAATATCAAAATGCTTCTCTTGTTTTGGGTGCTGGAGGTTTGTTAGGGTCTGGCTCTAGTTCCAATTCAGAATCATCATCAAGCGGTAGAAGTTTTAGTATTGGGTTTTAAAAAAGTGGAAAGTAAAAAGTAAAAAGTAAAAAGTGAATCACAATTTTTTATTTTTAACTTTTGAATTTTAAATTATCCTAATTTAGCCTTGTTAATTTGGTTTGCCCTGCAAGCATCCAATCTTTTTTAGATTTTCCAATCTATTGGAATCAAATTTTAATTTATGGCTGTACTACACAATCGAGTTTCTCAAGAAGAACTCAAACAATTATTATTTCAAGAAACTGAATTTAGGGTTACCGTTTCCTTTTACCAGTATTTTAATATAGAAAATCCCCAATCATTCAGAGATGAATTATACAAGGGACTCAATGATTTAAAAGTCTTTGGGAGAATCTATGTTGCAAGCGAAGGTATCAACGCTCAAGCTAGTGTGCCACAAAGTAATTTCGAATTGTTTAAAGCATTTCTTTATAGTTTCTCCGATTTAAATGGTATCAGAATAAATATTGCTGTTGATGATGATGGCAAATCTTTTTGGGTATTGAAAATAAAAATCAGGGATAAAATTGTAGCCGATGGCATAAGCGACCATGAATTCAATATGGCCAATAAAGGCAAGTATGTAGATGCCCAAACTTTTAACACGCTTGTAGATGATCCCAATACTGTTATAGTTGACATGCGCAATCATTATGAATTTGAGGTTGGACATTTTGAAAATGCCATCGAAATCCCAAGTGATACATTTAGAGAACAATTGCCCATGGCGGCTTCCATGCTCGAAAATGAAAAAGAAAAAAACATCATCATGTATTGTACCGGAGGCATTCGTTGTGAGAAAGCAAGTGCGTATATGCTTCATCGTGGGTTTAAAAACGTTTTTCATCTTGAAGGTGGCATCATTAATTATACAAACGCTGTAAAAAATAATTCGCTAAAAAATAAGTTTCACGGAAAGAATTTTGTTTTTGATAATCGATTGGGCGAAAGAATTACAGATGAAATTATTGCTACTTGTCATCAATGTGAAATACCAGCTGATAATCATACCAACTGTAAAAATGAAGCTTGTCATTTACTTTTTATCCAATGCGAAAAATGTGCTGAACAATATCAGGGATGTTGCAGCCAAGCATGTACCGATACCATAAATTTACCTGAAGAGGTACAAAAAGAAATGCGCAAAGGCATCGATAAAGGAAGGATGGTTTTTAATAAATCCCGTCAGCGTTTGAAAAAGAACGGTTAGTTTGTATCATATAAATTCTAAAATAAACTTATTATTTAAGCCAAACAATAATGGCTAATTTTATAACAAACAAAGGTTATATTGAAAATCAAGCTGATAATATTATACTTGTTCTTAAACGTTGTTTTCTATTTAAATCCATTGTTTGCTCAATGGAAGCCAAATGAATTATCTAATCTCAGAAAGAAAAAAATCACCACAGCATTAACTACAATCAAACTCGACAATTTTAGCATCGTACCCAATAGCTTTTTTATCATTGAATCAAATGTAGGGAAATATAAAATTGACGAAGCCAATGCCATTTTAAATTGGATAAAAAAACCAACTCAAGATTCCGTAACTATTGTCTATCGGGTATTTCCTTTTGCATTAAAAATGAAATTGTTTCAATACAAATATGATAGTGTTCGAAATAATTTTATCGCTGAAAAACCATTGAAAATAAAAAATGCCGCCACAGAAAATGATATCCCTCTATTTGATTTTAAAGGGTTACAATCAGAGGGAAGTATTGGGCGTTCAATTTCATTTGGCAACAATCAAGATGCGGTATTGAATTCTTCTTTAAATCTTCAACTGCATGGAATGATTGGTGATAGTATGGAAATTACAGCTTCAATAACAGACAACTCCATTCCAATTCAGCCGGATGGGAATACCAGAGACCTACGCGATTTTGATCGAATATTTTTACAAGTAAAAAAGAAAAATTGGCATCTTGATTTTGGTGATTTAGATCTTAAAGAAAACCAAAGTCAATATTTAAATTTTAGCAAAAGAATTCAAGGCGTTTCCTTTTTTAATTCCACCAAATTAAATTCAAAAATCACAAACGATGTTTTTCTAAGCGGTGCAATTGCAAAAGGAAAATATACCCGAAATTTCATCAAGCCCATTGAAAGAAACCAAGGCCCTTATCGATTACAAGGTGCAAATAATGAGCTTTATTTTATGGTTTTGGCGGGTACGGAAAAAGTGTACATCGATGGGATTTTACTAACACGTGGAGAAGATCAAGATTATATCATTAACTACAATACAGCAGAACTTACGTTTACACCAAAGCAAATCATTACTAAAGACAAACGCATTCAAATTGAGTTTGAATATGCAGATCGAAATTATTTAAATACACAGTTTTATGTTACGGATAATTGGGAATTAAAAAATAAATTGAAATTATCATTTGCTGCTTACTCAAATTCAGATCAGAAATCTTCACCTATAGATCAGTCATTAAGCATTGCACAACAAAACTTATTGAAAAATATAGGTGATAGTGTACAGGATGCTTTTATTTCTTTGGCTTCAAGAGATACATTTTCAAATGGGAAAATTTTATACAAAAAAATTGATACGATTTATAATAATGGAACGCATGATTCGGTGTTTGTATTTTCGAGGGATAATAACGAAGCGTTGTATAATGTAGCTTTTACTTATGTTGGTGCGGGAAATGGAAATTATAAAACACTGCCTAATGGAGCCAATGGAAAAGTGTTTCAATGGGTGAAACCAGATGCATCTTTTCGTAAACAAGGCGATTATTTACCAGTTAGTTATTTAATTACACCCAAACAACAACAAGTTTATGCGGTTGGGTTGCAATACAATTTTACGAAAAACACCAGCATTCAAACAGATGTTGCATTAAGTAATTACGACATTAATCTATATTCCAATTTAGATAAAGAAAATAATAAGGGATTGGCGGGGAAAGTAAATATAAAGCATCAATTAAATCCAATTGATTTTTTGAGTTCCAAACACGTGGTTGAATTTAATGGTGGATTTGAATGGGTGCAGAAATCTTTTAGACCCATAGAAAGATTAAGAAGTGTGGAGTTTCTAAGAGATTGGAGCTTAAATACAGATGCGGTTGCTTCTAACGAAAAATTATATAACGGTAGCGTTAAAATAACAGGAGATAAAGGAGGAAATCTACAATATGGGATTGTTTTTTATAACCGGGATGAAAATTATAAAGCTTACAAGCATCAATTAAAAGTACAATCGAAAACAAAATATTTTACAGTTACGTCAAATTCAAGTTTGATGCAATTGAATGATGAAAATAAATCGGGTTATTTCTTTCGACCTAATGTTGAATTCAAAAATCAATTCAAAAAACTAAATGAAGCAGAAATAGGAATTGATTTTTCTGCTGAAATCAATAAGATAAAGGATGTAATTACTGATACCTTTAGCTTTGGAAGTTTTGGATTTAATCGTTTTGAGGCTTTTATAAGATCTAATCCCCAAAATAAAAACAATTGGAACATCAATTATTTCACACGACATGATTGGCTTCCATTTAATAAAGTATGGACTAAAATGGATAAAAGTGATAATGTAGGATTTTCCATGAATCTATTAAAAAATGAACAAAGGCAATTAAAAACTACCGCAGGATTTCGGTCATTACAAGTGTTGAATATTGGAACGAGTAATCAAAAATCAGACAAGTCGTTTTTAGCACGTTTTGAGTATGGATTTAATGAATGGAAAGGATTATTGAAGGGAGATGCATTTTATGAAGTGGGAAGTGGGCAAGAACAGAAACGTGCCTTTTCTTATGTTGCTGTTCCAATAGGGCAGGGGCTTTACACTTGGAATGATTACAACAATAATGGCATTGAAGAATTGAACGAATTTGAGTTGGGTGTATTTCAGGATCAAAAAAAATATATTCGAATTTTCACGCCAAGTAATGAATATGTAAAAACCAATTTCTTACAATTTAATTATAATGTTGAGTTCGTTCCAAAGCAATTGATTCATTCAAACAAAAACAAGATGTTGAATGTGTTGAAACGAAGCAGTTTAAATTCGAGTTGGCAAATAAATAAAAAGATTACTGATTTGAAATTAATTGTTTTCAATCCTTTTGGAAATGGTTTTGCAGATACCTCATTAATTGCAGGCAGTTCTGTTATGACCAATTCTTTATTGATAAACAGAACAAGTGCTGTTTGGGGATTTGATGTTACACAAACAAATACATCCGCTCAAGCATTGCTTACTTATGGTGCGGAAAAAAGATTTTCAAATCGTTGGCAAGGAAAATTGCGTTTCCAGTTGAATCGTACATTATCAATGCAGATTAATGGTAATCAAGAAGTACAATCTTTGTTAACTGGTGGTGCTGCTTTTCAAAATAGAAATTATAGAATTTTACAAAATAAAATCGAGCCCAATATTATTTATCAATATAAATCGATTTTCAGGGCGAATGTTGGTTTCCGTTATGCACAAAAAAAGAATAAAATTGATTTAATGGAAAGCATGAAGGAGCAATCTTTTAATACCGAAATAAAATATAATGTTTCTTCAAAAATGAGTGCAGGATTAAAAATGACATATAGTGATATCCAATTTATTGGACAAGGATCATACAACAGTACAGTTGGTTTTATGATGTTAGGCGGATTATTGCCTGGTAAAAATTACATTTGGTCGGTAGATTTTATTCAAAAGTTATCAGGAAATTTAGAGTTGAATATTCAATATGAAGGACGTAAATCAGAAACGTCCAATATGATTAATATTGGACGTGCTTCTGTAAGGGCAATATTTTAAAAATTGATTAACCGAATATTCCGCCTTTCTTTAATTGACGAATGCCTTGGCCGATTTTAAATCCATTGTTATAGACTTCAATTTTGTAATCTCCAATAATGAATTTTCCTCCACTTTTCCAATCGAAACTAACCGTTTGACGTTGATTTTTTGTATAGTTGATTTCCATTTGTTGGGTGTAATCTAAATTGCCATTGTCTTGAGTACTAAATTTTCCTGATTCATCAGTTGCAATAATTTTTCCAGTAGGATCGGTGATGATGATGTATAATTTTTTTGCGCCTGATGGTGTAATCATATTTTCATCTAGGTCAAAACTAATACGAAGTTTATCTGCTTTTTTTGCATTTGTAGTTTCTTTGACTTTCCCATTACCTTTTTCATCAATTGCAACGATAGAAAAATTAGATGCATGTAAAGTTGAGCCAATATCAATTGTTTTGTCTTTGTTTTTTATTTCTTCTAAAGAAGAGTTATAATCCTTTTGAAGATTGTCGCGTTGAGTAGATAAATTTTGATTGGCTTTTGTAAGCTCCTCTTTTTGCCCCTCAAGTTGAGCAATTTGAGCTTTGTATCCCTCAATGTCTGAATTTAATGAGGTGATCAATAATTTCACTTCAGTTAATTCTGCTTGTGTAGCATTGGCTTTAGCCAATAAGTCGTTTATTTTTTTTCTTTTGTTTTGTATTTCTTGATCTTTAACATCTATAATACTATCCTTCTTTGTATTGGATGTTTTAATGATGTCGTATCTAATAGTGGCATCTTCTAATTCCTTTTGCAACTCATCTCTTTGTGTTGCTGTGGCAGAAATAGTATTGTCTTTTTGGGTGATTATTTCTTTGGTATTATTTTTATCCCAAATGATATAGCCCCATGTTCCAAGCAATGTGATTAACAATAAAGCAAGTAAAAGTGATTTGTTTGATTTTTTTTTCTTCTCGCCAACTTGCATTTTAATTAAAGTTGGCTCTTCGTCTTTTTTTAATTCTATCATTGTCTTTTTTTTTGTAAATATAATAGAATATTAAGGGTACTTTGGTTTTTCGAAATGATATTTGGATATGATAATTGTCATTCATCTAATATTGTGCCATATTTTGTTTAAAATCAATATTTTTTAAGAAATTTATTCTTTAGCTTGCGTTTGAACTGAAAATTAGAAAATGAGTATTGAAAAAATCATTCAATCTTGGGAGAAAAAAAACTTTGAATCCGTTTATCTGCTTCATGGCGAGGAAGACTATTACATTGATCAAATTGTAAATTATGCAGAGCATAAAATTCTTTCTGAATCAGAATCTTCTTTTAATTTATCTGTTTTTTATGGTAAGGATGCCGATTGGACAAATGTAATTAGTGCTTGTAAGCGATATCCTATGTTTGCCGATAAGCAAGTTGTCATTTTAAAAGAAGCACAAATGATGCGTTCTTTGGAGTCTTTTGAATCTTACATCGAAAATCCTTTGAAATCTACAATTTTCATTATTGCATATAAAGGTAAAACACTTGATAAACGTTTGCGTGTGCATAAACTGATTCAAAAAAATGGTGTCATTTTTGAATCGAACAAAGTAAAAGAGTATGAATTAAATGCTTGGATTTCAAATTTTATTGCTACAAAAGGATTGAAAACTTCGTCTAAATGCGTTTCGATGCTTGCTGAGCATATTGGAAGTGAATTAAGTAGAATTGATAATGAGATTACAAAATTGCGCATTAATTTAAAAGACAGAATTGAAATCGAAGAAGCGGACATTGAAAAATATGTGGGTATCAGTAAAGAATACAATGTATTTGAATTGCAAGTTGCCATTTGTCAGAAAAATTTGAGCAAGGCGATTCAAATCATTAACTATTTTGAAGATTCACCAAAAGAAAATCCCATACAAAAAATCATTCCAGCTTTGTATAGTTTTTTTGGTAAAGTACATGGAGCCTATGGAATGAATAATACGGATACTAATTCATTAAAACCTTTATTCTATAACAATACAAGCGCAGTGAATAATGCACAACAAACCATGAAGCATTATGGTTTTAATGGCGTTGAAAAAATAATATTACTTCTTAATCATTATAATCTAAAATCACTTGGCGTTGGAGATTCTGGTACAGAAGGCGCTTTGCTGATGAAAGAAATGGTGGTGAAGATGATGCTGTAAGGGTTTTGTAGGGGCTGAATATTTTCAGCCCCTACAGCATTTTCAGCCCCTACAATATCGATTACAAATTTTCAACATCTACAACAGCATCTAAATTGATTGCTCCATAAATATGTGGAAATGTTTCTTGCAAACTTGGAGAAAGCTCGTTTTTTATTTCAGCAATAATCTTTGTTTCATCAACATTTAATTTTACCAAATCTGTTTTTCCTTGGAAATATCTTGACAATACGCCTTCAATTTGATGCTCATGACTCATATGGATAAATCCTTCTTTTTGTAAAGATGCTGCTTCGTATTTTCCAATTTCTTGAGCCTGTTCCCACTCCAATTTTGTAGTGATGTGATAAATCATAAGTCTAATTTTTTTGCAAGCAATTGAAGCTCTTCTTTCTTATATTGATTAGGTAAATCATCAAAACATTTACTTAATTCTAATAACAGAAATTTAATCACTTCTTTATTGTTCATAAGCTGTAGTTCATTTACCTCAAACGATTCTACGTTTTTTATTAAGTAATTTAAAATTTCATTTTTGGTGTACATCTGTCCATTAATAGGATCGATAAAAAAAGAAATCTTTTTTAAATCTTCGGTATTATGATGTATTAAATCAATTTGGTCTTCGCAAAAAGCAAGTAGAAAATATTTATGAATGCGTATAGCCGATACCGGTATGTCTAGCAAATTACAAAGAATTAGATAAAGAATTCCATTTCCAATACCATTGCCTTTTTTAGATTCTAATGTTTTGTTTATTAAAAAAAGATCTGGTTTGTCATAAATAATTTCAGTTCCTTTTTGTTGATGATAATTATATAGAATGCTATTGAATACGTTTATTTTTTCAATAGGGGTGAGGTAGTGATTTAGTTCAAGCCAAATGTTTCGTCGAAGTTTTTCAATTTGAAGTAAAACTAAATTGGCTTGTATTTCAGGGTAATGGAATTTGGCTACAATCAAGGCGCCACCTAATAAATTTGATGTTTCATCTTTGTTCCATGCATCAAACTCGAATGATAATTCATTGAAATGCAACTTGTGTATCAGCATTTCAATTCGTTCCTGTGTATGCTCATCGGTTTCCTCTTCCCATTTTTTTTCTAGATTAGGAATAATTTGTTTGCCTAAAGAAACAAGTTTGTTGGAGATAGAAGAAAACACTTCCTGATCAGGATCTTCAATTAAATTTAAAAGGGCTTTTATTTCGTTGTTTTCTTGCAAGTGTTCAATATTCTTTTTCAAGTGTAATATCGAACTTAAATAAATAACTTGAATTTTAAATTTTCCACAATGGTTTTAAAAATGTTAATGAAAATATTTAGATTTTAAATTAAATAATTTTTATTTGGAATGAAGATCGACGCTATCCTTATTGAATTTTATATTGAATTAAAAAATTTATCTCGTCAAATATATAAAAGAATTAATTTAAAATTTCAATCTCGCCTTTGTAAACAAATGTAGCTGGTCCACATAGCCAGATGTTATTAAAATGTTGGTCATCTATTTTATTAAATTCAACACTCAGATGACCGCCCAAAGTTTTTACCTCTACACGATTAAATCCACGTTCATTATGCGCAAATATCAATGCAGCAGCCGTTACGCCTGTGCCACAACTTAATGTTTCATCTTCCACACCACGTTCATATGTCCTTACAAAAATAGAATCGTTGTCTAGAGATTCAACAAAATTTACATTAATGCCTTCTTGTACAAATTGTTTACTGAATCTGATTTCATTTCCTGCTTTATTTACATTAATATTTTCAACATTTTCTGTTGGTTTTATGAAATGAGGAGAACCTGTATTCAATATGTAGTTTCCTTTTTCGTGATTAACTTCATTTACATCATTCATGCGCAATTTTACACCTCCATTTATTTCAATTTCGGCTTCATGTAAACCATCAATAGCCAAAAATGTGTACATGTATTTATGCATTCCCAAATCAAAAGCAAATTTCACCATGCACCTTCCTCCATTGCCACACATGGAACTTGTTTTACCATCAGCATTATAGTAAATCATTTCGAAATCATGTTCTTCATGGCTGTTCATTAGCATTAATCCATCAGCACCAATTCCATATTTTCTGTGACATAATTGTTTAATGACTTCAGTGCTTAAATGATTAATTAAGCCCGCTCTGTTGTCTAGGATGATAAAATCATTTCCCGTTCCTTGATATTTGAAAAATGATAAGGTCATATGCTTGATGATGAAATGGTTTCCAAAACTTTTAGAATTAATTTGTCAATTGCGGCCAAACTATCCTTGCTAAATTCTTTTGAAATTCTATTTGCAACTATAGCATTAAGTGATAGGCAATGGTGTCCAAGTATTTTACACATGCCATAAATTGCGGAAGTTTCCATTTCGAAATTTGAAATACGGTTTTGTCCAAATTGAAATGTGGTTAAATGATCAATCAAATTTGGATTTGATAAGCCCATACGCAAAACCCTTCCTTGAGGCCCATAAAAGCCAGGACAGGTGACGGTAATTCCTTGGTGGAAATCTTGAACAAATTCTTTTATCAGCATTGCACTAGCGGTACTAATATAAGGCCTTGAAACTCTGTTGTTGATTTGTGTATGGTCGTTAAATGCTTGTATAATCTGGTTTTCAGCATCGTTGTGTATGTGTTGATAAAAATGAAGCAAGTTATCAAGTCCTAGTCCATGTGTGCCAGCAACAAAACTATCTACAGGTATTTCTCTTTGCAAAGAACCACTCGTACCCACTCGAATGATGTTGAATTTTTGGATGGTTTCTTTGACCATTCTCGTTTCTAAATCAATATTTAATAAAGCATCTAACTCATTTAATACAATGTCAATATTATCAGGGCCGATTCCAGTACTACAAACCGAAATTCTTTTATTGCCTAAAAATCCAGTATGGGTGACAAATTCTCTATGTTGGTTTCGATACTCTACACGATCAAAATGTTTGCTGATTTGTTTTACACGCTCCGGATCTCCAACAACTAATATGGTTTGAGCTATTTCTTCAGGTCTACAATCCAAATGATAAATAGCGCCTCTTTTATTAATGATTAATTCTGATGATTCAATTTGTCGCATATTTTTTTGTTTTTGCAAATAAAAAATGAAATTTATTCTATTTTTTAATGCTGATTTAATTTTATTTTTTGATATCTAGAAAATTTGATGTTTTCAATTTTAATTTATGAATAAAAATACCTTATTTTGTGGCATTAATAGAAAATTAATAAAACACTTTCAATGGTCCTTTGGCCGAGTGGCTTAGGCAAAGCTCTGCAAAAGCTTCTACAGCGGTTCGAATCCGCTAGGGACCTCACCTAAAATGCCTGATTGGATTATTCCGCTCAGGCATTTTTTTTAAATCAATAAATATTTTATGAAGTATAGCAAGTGGGTTGGCTTATTAATTTATATCATGTTGATAGCCGTTTGTTTTATGCCCTGGACTTATCATGCTGATTTAAACGTTTATTTCAATGGCTTTTTTTCGCAAAATAATGTGTACGGTAAGCCCGGAAAATTTTTTATTATCTTCTCCTTGATTTGTGTGGTGTTGATGTTTATTCCAAAAGTGTGGGCAAAATTCACCCATCTTTTTTTTGCAGGAATTATAATGGCTTATGCTTTAAAAACCTATCATTTGTTTACATCATCTTATAACGCATACGCGCCCGAAAAACAACCAGGCATATACGCGTTGGTTGCGTTAACTATTTTATCGTTTGTAATTGCGCTTTTGCCAGATTTGAAATTGAAAAAATAAAGCTTGCAATTTCATTAATCAGCAATTTTACCCCAAGTGTCTTTTAATGTTACCGTTCTATTGAATACCAATTTTTCTGGTGTAGAATCCTTATCCAAACAGAAATATCCTTTTCTGATAAATTGAAATCTATCTTCTAAATCAGCTGTTGTTAGCGATGGTTCAATATATGCCTTTGGTATAATCGTTAATGAATCAGGATTTATGAATGATTTGAAATCTCCTTCTTCAGCTGATGGGTTTTCCACTTTAAATAATCTATCGTATAATCTGATTTCAGCAGTTGCTGCATGCGCTGCACTTAACCAATGTATGGTGCCTTTTACAGAAATGCCACTGGTGTCGTTTCCACTTTTACTTTCTGGATAATAGGTGCAATATATTGTTGAAATATTGCCACTTTCATCTTTTTCAAACGACTCGCATTTTACGATATACGCATTTTTTAATCTTACAACTGAGCCGGGTGCCAAACGAAACCATTTTTTTGCAGGCACTTCCATGAAATCTTCTCTTTCAATCCACAGTGTATTGCTAAATGGAATTGATCTAGTGCCCATAGCTTCATCTGGTCCATTTTCAGCAGTCAATTCTTCCGTTTTGTCTGTATCGTAATTAGTGATGACCAATTTAATTGGATCCAATACAGCCATTACTCTTTTGGCGGTTACATTTAAATCTTCGCGTAAACAAAATTCGAGTAAACTTAGATCGATCATGTTTTCTCTTCTAGCTACGCCGATTTTTTCGCAGAAATTACGAATGCTTAATGGGGTGTATCCTTTACGTCTAAATCCACTAATGGTAGGCATTCTAGGGTCATCCCAGCCATTTACGAAGCCTTCATTTACCAACTGCAAAAG
>CANFUJ010000059.1 GCA_947450165.1 Chitinophagaceae bacterium | reverse complement strand
GTTCCAGGTTCTTCGCCAACAGCTGTAGCAATTGTTGTGATGCCAACAGGACCGCCTTTAAACTTCTCGATTATAGTACTTAATATTCTGTTGTCCATTTCATCTAGTCCGTACTGATCAACGTTTAACGCACGTAAAGCATGTTCTGTTATGTTCATGTCGATAACGCCATTGCCTAATACTTGTGCAAAATCTCTAACCCTGCGCAACAACCCATTTGCAATACGAGGAGTCCCCCTACTTCTTCTGGCAATCTCTCCAGCCGCATCACTGGTGATTTTAGAATTTAATATAGAAGCGCTTCTCAACAATATATTTTTCAATGTTTCTGAATCGTAATATTCAAGTCGCGATTTAATGCCAAACCTTGAAAGCAAGGGCGAGGTTAATAATCCGCTTCTTGTAGTAGCACCAATTAAAGTAAACGGATTCAATGTAAGTTGCACGCTTCTTGCATTTGGGCCGCTATCAATCATAATATCAATCCTAAAATCTTCCATTGCTGCATAAAGATATTCTTCTACAACCGTGCTTAATCGATGAATCTCATCAATAAATAAAACATCGTTAGGTTCTAAATTAGTTAGCAAACCAGCTAAATCTCCTGGCTTTTCTATGACTGGACCAGAAGTTTCTTTAATGCTAACCCCCATCTCATTGGCTACAATTCTGGAAAGTGTTGTTTTTCCTAATCCTGGAGGACCATGAAATAAAATATGATCCAATGCTTCGCCACGCATTTTGGATGCTTTTATAAAAATGCTGATGTTTTCTATAATCTGGCCTTGTCCGCTAAATTCTTTGATATAACCTGGACGAATATTATTCTCAAACTCCTTGTCAGGAGATTGTAAGATTTCTTTGCTCGTATTTTTAATGTCTTTGGCCATTTAAAGCGTTGATGTAGTGTAAAGCTAATAATTTAAAAGTGAAAATAAACGATTACTATTTATAGTTCAACGTTTGGTATTGGCGCATCGTCTATCCATTTTTCTGCATATTCACTTTTATACGGCCATTTCCATCTACGATGGCTCCACAAATAATTATCAGGATTTTGTCGTATGGTTTCTTCCAATTTATTGCGATACAATCGAGTTAATTCGCCTTCTTTTAAATTCGAAACATCTTCCACTAAAACTTCGGTTTCAAATCTATATTTTCCACGTTTTATTTTTATGAGCTTCATGAAAATCACAGCCGTATTGTTTTTAATTGCCCCTTTTTCAGGACCAGTTACAAATGGCGCAGGCTTTCCAAAAAAGTTGAGCCAATAAGCGTTATATCCATGAGCGGGGTTTTGATCGGCAGCTAAACCTATACAATATTGACTATTGAAAAGAGCATGCATTTTATTTTTAAACTCGTGTGTGGATACGAGAATTGTTCCTTTTTTAGAACGTAGTTTATAGAATATTTTATTAATCGCAGGACTTCCAATCTTCATATAAATACCAATAAAAGGAATTGGCATGTCTTTAGCAATAACCCAATTGGCAAGCTCCCAATTAAATTGATGACCAGCATGAAACTGAATAGATTTGCCGGTTTTAGCCATTTTAATGGCTTCAGACAAATCAGATTCTACAATTCTATTAAAAGCTTTATCTGATAAGCTAATCATTTTAATGGTTTCAATAAATGTATCTGTAAAATTTTTGTAGAATTTTTTAGCAATTTGTTTTTTTTCTGCATCAGACTTTTCAGGAAAAGCAATTTGCAAATTATTCATCACTACATCTCGCCTATATTTTACTACATGATAAATAATAAAAAATGCAAAATCACTGATGCGATAAAGTATAAAAAGTGGCAGTAAAGAAATCAAGTAAAAAAAACCATAAACGATATAGTACATAAAAAAATGAATTGTATTAAAGTACGGTATTTTGTAACAATGTGTTTTTATATGGATAATCTGTATTGAAGTGCAAGCCCCTGCTTTCTTTTCGTAGTTCTGCGCTTTTTACAATAAGGTAAGCTACTGTAATCATGTTTCTGAGTTCGCAAAGCTGTGGTGAAACTTCTGTTTTTTCATACAATCTTTCTGTTTCATCATGAAGCAAATCTAATCTGCGATTGGCTCTTTGTAAACGTTCGTTGTTTCGCACAATACCAACATAATCACTCATCAACAATTTAAGTTCTTTCAAACTTTGGGTAATTAAAATCATTTCTTTTGGAGCGGTTGTACCTTCCATGTTCCAATCTGGAATGTCGTTGCGGAAGGAAATATTTTCAATCTCTTTAGATGCAACCAAATAACTGCGATGAGCAAAAACCATGGCTTCAAGCAATGAATTACTTGCCAAACGATTTGCGCCATGCAATCCAGTGCTGCCACATTCTCCAGTAGCGAATAAATTTCTAATTGACGTTCTGCCCCATTCATCTGTTTTTACACCGCCGCAACTGTAATGTGCAGCAGGTGCAACCGGAATTAAATCTTTTGAAACATCAATGCCTAATGATAAACATTTATTCGTGATGTTGGGGAAATGCGCTTTGAAATTTTCTTGATCCATTTCTCTACAATCAAGGTATACAAACTCGGTACCATTGATTTTCATTTCTTGATCAATTGCCCTTGCCACAATATCTCTTGGTGCCAAATCTTTACGTGCATCATATTTCTGCATAAATGCCTCTCCATTTGAATTTCTCAAAATAGCACCATCACCCCTAACCGCTTCCGTTATGAGAAAGGAATGACCTTTTACCCCAGCTTCATACAATGCAGTTGGATGAAACTGAATGAACTCCATATTTTCAATTCGTCCTTTTGCACGATAAACCATGGCAACACCATCACCTGTGGCAATGGTAGGATTGGTGGTGGTTCTATATACTTGCCCATTTCCGCCAGTGGCAAGCATCGTAATCTTAGAAATTATTTTTTCTATTTTTTTATTTTCAAGATTTAAAACATAAACACCATAACATTCTATATCAGGCGTTGATTTGGTAACCAAATATCCAAGGTGATGTTGAGTAATTAAATCCAAAACAAAACAATGGCTAATTAAATCAATATTCTTATGTTTTTTTATGGATTCAAGAAGCGCTCTTTCCATTTCTAAACCCGTAACATCTTTGTGGTGAAGGATTCTATTTTCGCTGTGTCCACCTTCTTTGCCTAATTTAAAATCTCCACCTTCATGCTTATCAAATTCTGCACCCCAGGAAATCATTTCTTCAATTCGATCTACGCCTTCTTTAACTACCAATTCAACTACTTTTTCATTGCATATTCCATCGCCAGCAATTAAAGTGTCTTCAATGTGTTTGTTAAAACTATCTGCATCCAAATTCATCACCGCTGCAATTCCGCCTTGAGCATACTTGGTATTGGTTTCGTCGGAGTTGGCTTTGGTGAGAATAGTTATTTTTTTATTTGGAAAATCTTGCGCAATTTTTAGTGCATAGGTCAACCCTGCAATCCCAGATCCAATCACTAAAAAATCAGTTTGTCTCATTTGTAAAAAATGTTATTATAATTGGGGCGTTTCTACCCAAGCATTATTTTCTTTCAATAATAAAATCAATTCTTCAACCGCCACATCGCTGTTTACATTTCGTTTTACAATTTCCTTTCCTTTATACAATGTAATTTTTCCTACGCCACTTCCTACATAACCAAAATCGGCATCTGCCATTTCACCAGGACCGTTTACGATACAACCCATGATGGCAATTTTTACCCCTTTTAAATGATTGGTAACAGCCCTGATTTTTGCGGTTGTTTCTTGTAAATCAAAAAGCGTTCTGCCACAGCTAGGGCAACTGATATATTCTGTTTTTGAAATCCTAGTTCTTGCGGCTTGCAAAATGCCAAATACAATAGAATTAAGCAACGACAATGGTGATTTTATTTCTGGATTTGAATAATGATAACCAAAACAAACGCCATCACCAAGTCCATCAATCAGTAACGCACCCGTTTCTACAGCATAATGAATTAAGCTTTTATCCGTTGTTGAATGATTGCTATCGCAAATAATGATTACCGGATTTTTTATATCGTACTGCATCAACTCCACAAACATGCTTCTGATGGATTGAACAGCATTTTCATTCATTGAACTCAAACAAATAATAGCCGTGTGATCTGATTTTAATTTTTCAAAAACGGCTTGAGTAATATTCGCGTTATAACCATCAGAATAACAATCAATCATCACAAAATTTAGCGTGCTCGATTTTGAACATGCATCATTCAAATATTCAGCATCTGTAAAAAGTGGATTACATTTTTCTTTGTCGGATGCCTTTTGCCAATCAGAATAATTCAACAAAACTTTCAATGTTCCGGGCAATTTAAAAGCAGGTTCATTTTTGCAAAATATATAATCCGCTGCAGTATCCGCTATTGTCCACTTGTCGGTAATTTCATCATAGTGATAACCAATTTCTTTTAAATCAACTGGATGAATGTCAAGATATTTGTTGTAATCAGCTATCACAACCGGAACATTTTTTGAGCCAATATTACCTACTTGAATTGTTTTTCTTCTTGTGTAATTAAAAGGATCGAAATTCAATTTATCAATTTCAGGAACATTAGATGATAACGAACTTCTATTTTGATAGCGTTCAATCAAATCTTTACACACAGGTATTTCAAATTCAGGATCTTCGGTTAAGGATACCCGTATGGTGTCACCAATTCCATCTTCTAATAATGTGCCAATTCCAATTGCAGATTTTATTCTTCCATCTTCTCCATCACCAGCTTCCGTTACGCCAAGATGCAAAGGATAACATTCGCCAAACTCTTGCATCATATGACTAATCAATAAACGATACGCTTGAACCATCACCTGCGGATTGCTGCTCTTCATACTCAGCACTATATTGTGATAATCTTCGCTTCGTGCAATTCTTAAAAATTCCATTGCGCTTTCCACCATTCCAATTGCAGTATCTCCATAACGACTCATGATACGATCGCTCAAACTTCCGTGATTTGTACCGATACGCATTGCAGTGCCGTGTTCTTTACAAATCAAAACTAGCGGGGTAAAACGCTCTCTGATTCTTTCTATTTCTTCTAGATATTCTTCATCGGTATAATCAATTTGTTCAAACTTTTTCTTGTCAACATAATTGCCTGGATTAACGCGAACCTTCTCTACAATTTTTGCGGCAATTTCGGCAGCGTTGGGTGTGAAATGAATATCTGCAACTAACGGTGTATCGTATCCTCTACTTCTTAACGCATCTTTTATAAGTTGTAAATTCTCTGCTTCTTTTTTTGAAGGAGCGGTAATTCGCACCAATTCAGCACCAGCTTCAATACAACGAATGGTTTGTTCCACGGTTGCTTCTGTATCCATTGTATCCGTGGTCGTCATGGTTTGCACACGAATGGGATGATTACCACCAATGATTAAATTACCAATTTTCACTTCGCGTGTTGGCAATCTTTTGTACGTTGTTAATGATTCGCAATATAATTGCATAGTTTTATTTTTTTCCTTTAAAGAAACCGTAATGGCTTAAAATTGAATTTGTAATCTCTACGCTATTTTTATTCACTTCTTCTTTTGGAGATTGCAAAAGTGTCACAAAGAAATAGACATGCCTGTTCTCTTCAATCCAACCTATCATCCAACCAATATTTTCATTCTTTTCGTTTTTGCCAGATCCTGTTTTGTATGATAATTTAAAATCTGTATTATCATTCACCACCATCAATTCTTTCATACTGGTTTGAACGGATTTTCTAAAAGGCAATTGTTCAAAATATAAACGCTTCATAAAGCCAAGTTGTTCATCTGGCGAAATTTTTATGGTGTTATTGAACCAAGATTGATCAACTTGTTCGCCCAACTTTTTATTTCCATAGGAAACGCTATCCACCCAACTTTGTAAAGTATCGTGTCCGATATTTTTTGCAACCTGTGTAAAAAAAGGAAGGGATTTGGATTTAAAAGCTTCTGTAATGTTTAAAGTTTTTGAGGCATTATTTGAATCTAAATTCGAAATATTAAGATTCATTTTTTCGTCTGTCAACACACCCGTATGAAGCGCAATCATTCCATTTAAAACATCAAATGTTTCGGCAGGTAAAAAACGCATGGTATCTAATCCCATATTATAAACCGTTATTTCTCCAGTAGCATTGTCTAACATGGTAAAGCAACCATCCACTTTTTTATCATCAAAGAATGATTTTAAATCGTTGTCTATTTTAGCTTTATTTACAGAGCATCCACTAACAGATAAAATCACAAAAGCAAATAAAGCAAAAGGTAAATGGGGGAATGTTTTTTTCATTTTTTGTTTGTGGTTTGGTGTTTGTTGTTTGGCGTTTGGTGTTTTTTGTTTGTTGTTCAATGCATCTACTATACTTGATCTTTTTTCAGATGCTGAGCTGTCGCCTCTAATGCTTCGTAAAAATCGGAGCCGAATTTACGAACTAAGGGTTCTTTTAAAAATTCATAAACAGGAACTTTTAATTTCTTTCCGAGCGAGCAAGCCGCTTTGCAATGATCTTCTCGAGGCTCATAATTAGCGTATTCTGTGATTCCGTCTTTACTTTTTTTTGCAATAATTGGGAAAAGATGACAACTGATTGGTTTTTTCCAAGAAACTTTTCCATCTAAATAAGCTTGCTCAATCCCGCATTTTACAATTCCAGCGTCATCAATGATTCCGTAAACGCAAATTTTACTTTTAATGGTTGGTGTTACCCATCCAAATTCTTTGTCGTAAATAAATCTTCCTTGAATCTCAATTTCTTTTTTGCTTTCCTCATTTAAATATGGATAAACGGCATCAAAAACAGCATCAATTTCTTTAAGCTCTTTTCGATCAAGGGGTGCACCGGCATCACCATCAACGCAGCAAGCACCTTTGCATTTTGTAAGGTCGCAAACAAATTGTTCGCTTATTATTTTGTCGCTTAGCAACACATTGTCTATGGCTATCATGGTGCAAAAATACGTTGGATTGAGGAATAGAAACTAAAGTTTATTGAGCTATATTTTTTTATCTGGAATTGCATTATGATTGGCATTTTTCCATTTAAACGTATTGATGAGATGTTCGATGTCTTTTCTTAGAAATTCTTGAACAGGTTTTATTGAATCTGCATTTGGACTAGCATCAAAATATAAAGCTCCGCGAATAAAATTTGAAGTTGTATCCGTTAAGAAAAACTGATGCGCAGTGGCTGCATTTCCACCAACTGTAAAAAATACTCCGTTGATATTATTGGTTGTAACCATTGCGCTGTCCATGATTGAACTGGCAATTACATCATTTTTGTTGGTTAAATTAAAAGCATCATTTACCAATAATTGAAATTGATTAACACCTATTGAATCTTTATATGTCCCATCTGCTTGCTTTAATTTATACAAAGCATTCCCTCCGATTTTTTTGTAGCTTAAAAATAAACGTGCATTATAATTGGGGAAATCTACATTTATCCAATACTTGTTTTCTGGATTAACATCAAAATAAGTACTGTCTTGTGAAATTTTTCCATAAGTTGGGTATTCAAAATAGTAAGGAAAATCTGCTTTTTCAAAAGGTTGATACGTGTGATTGGGAAGTGAAATATCGAAATATCCTTTCTTTTTTGAGGTGTATTCTGAGTTACAAGCAATGGCAAAAATGGCTATGCTCAAAAAACAAAATAAGGTATGTTTTTGCATCAGGATTTTTTTATTGAGCAAGTTGATTATTTAGAATTACAATTTTTACTTTATCGATTCTGTTTTTATTGATTTCCAATGCATAAAATGTAAAGGATTTAAAAACCAATGGTTCATCAATTTTTGGAAAAGCACCAGCAATTTCAAGAATCAATCCAGCTAATGAGTCGCTTTCACCTCTAATTTCATCAAACGTATCTTCAGAAAGATTAAGCATTTTGCATACATCGTTGATCATTGTTTTCCCTTCAAGGATAAAAGTAAAGTCATCAATCTTTTTATTGATGCTTTCTTCGTCGTCAAATTCATCTTTTATTTCTCCAATCACTTCTTCTAAAATATCTTCAAGCGTAATGATGCCCGATGTTCCACCAAATTCATCTACAACAATGGCAAAATGCGTGCGCTTGGTTCTAAACTCTTGAAGCAAATCCTCAATCAATTTTTGCTCGTGCACAAAAAAAGGATTTCTTATCAAAGGGTGCCAATCAAAATTGTTTTCTTCATCTAAAAAAGGCAATAAATCTTTGATGTGTAAAACGCCAATAATTTCATCCAAATTGCCTTTATAAACAGGGAGTCTGGAGTAATGTAAATCTTCTGATAATTTTACAATTTCAGAAAGGGTTAATTTGGAATCTATGCCACTAACGTCCAATCGTGTACGCATCACTTGTTTTACTGATGTATCACCAAATTTCCTGATGCCTTTTAGGATTTGCTTTTCCTCTATTGAAGCTTCATTTTCGGGTAGCAAATCGATGGCATTATCTAGATTACTTTGATTGCGGCCTTTCTTTTTTTCTGGCGAAATTTTATTTTCAATGTTGTCGCTGTATAAAATAAATTTTTTACTTAACCTGTAAAACAAGCCATCTAAAATTTCAACGATTAAAGAAAAGCTTGTAGTAAACCATAGCTTATGATGTGTAGCCCAAATTTTTGGAAGTATAACCGCAAATAAAAGCAATGAAAAGCTAACTAAACTTAGTTTTAAAAGAAAGCCAATTATCCAAGACAATTGAAGTGTTAGAATCCAATCATCTAATAATAAATTTGAAATAATGATGATGCCAATATTCACAAAACTATTGGCAATAAGCATTGTTGCAGATAGTGTTTTAGGGTTTTCCAACAATAAAACCACTCTTCTAAATGAGGGATTTTTTCGCTTCTTTAAAATATTTATGTCTTTGTTGGATAATGAAAAGAAAGCGACTTCACTGCCTGAAATAATAAAAGAAAATAAAAATAAAACCAATACGGTAATGAGTAAAATGGTTGTAGCCGTTTGCGAAATACTTAAAAAACAAACTGACATTACATTTAAAACAGACAAATAATCCAAAATGTATTTTTTAATTAAAAAATAAATTGCTTAAATGTGGCAATTTTTTGATACAAGGATGCTTAAATTTTATAAAAACATAAGCCATCATTACCGAATAAAGATACATGATAAAAATAAATTTAAGCTTGTTTTTGAAAATTTTTCGTTTGAATAAAGGCAGCAATTATTTTAGGAAAGGGCAGATTTTTTAAAGTTTTCATATCAACGTATTCAAAACACTCCAATTGGATTTCTTTTTTTAAATCAACTTCAATAAAACAAGCGTGAATCTTTAGATGTGTAAGCAATTGAACATTAAATCGAGGGATTTCTGAAATAGTCATATCCATTTTTTTGAGTAAAACGGCGTTCTCTGAATTATTCAAAATATCTAAACTGGGCATTTCGTTTAAATCGATTTTTGGGAATTCAAAGAGGTTTTCCCAAATGTCTTTTTGCTGTCTTTTCCCAACTAAAACTTTGTTTTTATAAAAAGGCACAAAATAAATGAACCATCGATTTGATTTGGCTTTTGCTTTCGCCTTTTTTGGAAATGCTTCTGGATTAGAAACATTAAAGGAATGGCAATTTTTTGACAAATTACAGGTATTACAAGCAGGTTGCTTCGGTTTGCAAACAATAGCGCCAAAGTCCATGATGGCCTGATTATATTTATCAGCATTTTTTTTATCTAGTAAATTTTGCGCAAGCGTATTTAATAAGCTTTTCCCTTCTGTAGTGTCAATGGGCGTTTCAATCCCAAAAAACCGAGTAAGCACGCGCATTACATTACCATCAACAACAGCGTGTGGCAAGTTAAAAGCAAAAGAAGAAATAGCTGCTGCAGTGTAAGGACCAACACCTTTTAAAGTCAAAATCTCTTCGTAAGTATTTGGGAAAACGCCTAATTTTTCATTGGAAATAAATTTGGCAGTTGCAATAAGATTTTTACATCTGCTATAATATCCTAAACCTTCCCAATTTTTAAACACCTCATTTTCGTTTGCGCTGGCTAAATCATTAATGGTAGGATATTTATGTACAAACTTATTGTAGTAATCCAAGCCCTGTTCCACCCTGGTTTGTTGCAAAATGATCTCACTAAGCCATATTTTGTAGGGATCTTTGATTCCTTTCCAAGGCATCAATCGATTATTGATTTTTTTATTCCAAGCCATTAAGTTTGAAGTGAAAAATACCCTCGCTGTTTTTTCTTTAGCATCCATTTGAATGTAAATTTGTTGTAAATAAATTGATATTCACTCGATTATTTTGTTTTTCGAGAAATATTTTTTAATTTACTAATAAAATAATTTTGATATGAGAAAAGCTGATTTAATACACGTTATTTCTGAGAAAACAGGGATTCCAAAAGTGGATGTACTGGTAACGATTGAAACGATGTTGAGAGAAGTAAAAAACTCATTGTCGCATGGCGAAAACATTTACATCCGTGGTTTTGGTAGTTTTATAATTAAAAAACGTGCTGCTAAAGTTGGTCGCAACATCAAGAAAAATGTTTCTGTAAACATTCCAGAGCATTTTATTCCTGCATTTAAGCCCGCAAAAGAATTTGTACATGAAGTAAAAATTTCTCCCAACATTAAAGAAGCTCCAGAAGTAAAGGATGATAATGAGGATTAATGTACATTTGCTCTCCGCATTTTAAATCCGCGGTTTTACTTTGAAAAAACAATATTTAATAGCTGCAATTGGGTTTTCTTTCGTTTTGATTTTATTTTATTTTGGTAAAACTACTACCGAAACAAAGCCAGTTCAACAGATGAAGCCAGAAGCTTCAAATCAATTTAATGTTCAGCAATTTATACTGCAAGAAAAGCAGAAACTATCTCCAGAACTATCTAAAAGCATTACTGATATAGAAAATGCTTATCTGCAAACAGCAGATAAATCACAAAAAATAATAGGTTTAAATACTACAGCAAACTTCTGGAAAGACACGGCTCAAAATTTTAAATTGTATGCTTTTTATAATAGTGAGGCCGCAAAGTTGGATAATTCAGAAAAAAACCTCACCTTCGCTGCCCAACAATTTTTAACACTGCTTCGGGATGAACATGATGAAGCAATGTTGGCCTGGGAATCAGATGAAGCAATTCGGCTTTTTCAAGAGGCCATAAAATTAAATCCGAATAATGAAGATTTAAAAATTGGCTTGGGTAGTTCTTATGTATTTGGGAAAGGTAGAAATGGCGATCCGCAACAAACCATGAAAGGAATTCAGGAATTGTTGGGCGTAGTTAGACGTGATTCAACCAATATGAGGGCACAATTGGTGCTGGGTATTGGAGGTTATGTTTCTGGTCAGTACGATAAAGCCATTTCAAGACTTACAAAAGTTATCATTGCACAACCAGACAATTTAGAAGCTATCGCTTTTTTGGCCGATACTTATGCAGCTCAGGGAAATAAGTCAGATGCAATTAAGTGGTACAATGTAAGTAAGCGTTTAGCAAACAATCCTGAATACTCGAAAGAAGTAGATAATAGAATTAAATTGCTTGAAACTAAGTAAAGCAAACGTTGTAAATAATATTTTTAAACAAAAAAGACTCGGTTATGCCTTGTGGTAAAAAAAGAAAACGTCATAAAATCGCTACTCATAAGCGTAAAAAACGTTTAAGAAAAAATCGTCATAAGAAGAAATAATTTCAAACATCAATTTTAGTTTGACCAATTGTGTATTGCATACAATCACTTCATTGTGCTTGTATGCAATTGATTTTTTCTTTATTTAGGTGTGTGAAACACGTACCTACTACTTTATTACATTAACATAATTTTTTGTGTTAACTGTTTTTCGTACCGTTATGCATGGTTGTCATAAATTAAAAAATTTTGACCAAGGAATTAATCATTAACGTAATTCCGCAGGGTGTTGAAATTGCCTTGCTGGAAAATAAGAAATTAGTAGAACTACACAGTGAAAATGCAGATGCCAACTTTGCGGTTGGTGATATTTATCTTGGAAAAGTGAAAAAACTTATCCCAGGATTGAATGCAGCTTTTATTGATGTAGGCTTTGAAAAAGACGCATTTCTTCACTATACAGACCTTAGTCCTTATGTTCGTTCTATCTTAAAATTTACGAACATATGTGTCAATCAAAAAAAGGGCGAACCCATTGATTTTTCGAAGTTTAAAGTAGAACCAGAAATACTTAAAACCGGAAAAATAAATGAGGTACTTACCGGAAAGCCCAATGTATTGGTTCAAATTTTGAAAGAACCCATTGCTGCTAAAGGGCCTCGATTAACTTGTGAAATTTCTCTCCCAGGAAGATTTGTTGTGGTTACTCCTTTCAATGATATTGTTGCCATCTCTAGAAAAATACATTCTTCAGATGAAAGGAAGCGTTTGCAAAAAATTATCGAAGCCGTAAAGCCAAAAAACATTGGTGTTATTGTGCGTACGGCTGCTGAAGGCAAAAGTACTGCCGAACTTCATGAAGATTTACTTAGCTTGGAAAACACTTGGAAAACCATTCAAAATAATCTAAGTCAAGCTGTACCCCCATCAAGAATTTTAAGTGAACAAGGAAAAACAAACAGCATTTTAAGGGATTTGCTTAGCGCTGATTTCAATAAAATTGTAGTAAACGATAAAGCCTTATTTGCTGAAACGAAAACTTATCTACAAAGAATAGCTCCCGATAAACTCGATATCATTTCGTTGAATACAAATGAGAATGCCATTTTTGACACCTACGGCGTTACCAAACAAGTAAAAGCTTCGTTTGGTAAAACAGTAAACTTACCTAGTGGTGCTTATCTCATCATCGAACATACCGAAGCACTTCACGTAATAGACGTAAATAGTGGTTATAAAAGTGTAAGCAATAATCAAGAGCAAAATGCTTTGGAAACCAATCTTGAAGCCGCTGAAGAAATTGCACGTCAATTAAGATTGAGAGATTTGGGTGGTATTATTGTTGTTGATTTCATCGACATGAAGTTGATGGAAAACAAAAAACGTTTGGCCGATTCAATGGAAGAGTTGATGAGAAACGATAGAGCCAAACACGCTGTTCTACCTATTTCGAAATTTGGGTTGATGCAAATCACCAGACAGCGTATGAAACCGGAGATGAACATCAATACCAGTGAGGTTTGTCCAAGTTGCAATGGATCCGGAACCATTTCTTCTACCTTGATTTTTGAAGACGAGATTGCAAAAAATTTAAACTATTTAATTACTCAAAAGCATAAGGGGTTAACCATTGCCGTACATCCTATTATGTATACCTATCTCACTAGCGGCCTATTTTCCAGAAGGTTAAAATGGATTTGGAAATACAAACAAAACATCAAAATCATTGCAAAAAGCACCTACCATCTAACAGAGTTTACGTTTTTTGACGCAAATGAGGAGGAGATCAAGATTTAGTAGGGGTTGAAAATTTTCAACCCTTACAAGAGGTTTATGATGTTCAAAAGGTTCAATGCGTTCAAAAGGTTGGGGATTTTCGTCTGCCGATGTTGGTGTTTTCACCAATCATCAAAGGAGATGATGTTTT
>CANFUJ010000058.1 GCA_947450165.1 Chitinophagaceae bacterium | reverse complement strand
CTAAAGATTATATTTGCTGATAGAATGAAAACAGATCTATGACTTTCATCGTAAAAAAGAGTCAACGACTTGCTCTATGTAAGGGAGCCGTCGTCAACTCTTTTTTACTAGAACAAAATGATTTTTGACACAGTTTAATTTACAGACCCATGAATAATTTTCATCGGCTTTTTTATTATAAGTTTTTAGTTCTTAAAAATTCACCGTAGTAACCGTACTTGATTTAATGGTCATTTCCATTTGCTGACCCATCATATCCATTGAGTTTGTTCCGTCAGTAGTGTTGTTAACTTTTGTAACAAGTCCTAAAGCGACGTTTACAAGCATTTGTTCTGCAATCTTATTATTCATTGTAATGCTCATTGTCATGCCATTTGCTTCTTGTTCTTTTGTACCAGTAATTGTTCCAGTTACATCAATTGTAGCCACATCTTGAGCAATGCTTTTTAAAGTATACGTTTTACTAGTTGTAATCCCTTTACTAGTAGTAGATTCTGACCATGAATCACCAATTTTTTTACCTGAAGGCAAAATGAAAAACGCTGCGTTAGCTGCACCTTCATCATCTCCCATACTAAACATTCCCATTCCTCCTGCTTCTTCTTCTCCACCTTCCTTTTTTACTTTTGTTGTTTTACCTGTTTTTTTGTCAAGAATATAGGTATCAACATTTTTTAATTTATCGCCCATCGCTTTCCCCACTTCAGAATCTTTATCCCCTGGTTTTTCTGAATCATAACTCATGTTTTGACCTATTCCATCCATATTCATCTTCATCTGTGCAATGGATGAGTTAAGGGTAAATGTTTCCGCATTTTCATCAACTACATTTAATTTAATCGTAGTATTGATATCATTTTTCATAGCGCCCATTTGCATTTCGGTTTCGCTATTTACAACTGAATTTAAAGTAATGGTTTGTCCTTTTTTTAATTTAATGCCGTTTGAATTTTGAGCAAATGAATTTCCGAAGCACAACAAAAAGGCAATCGATAATAATTTTTTCATGATTTTTTAGTTTACGCAAATATAAAAAAAATAGGCTATCAATATTGATAGCCTACAAATAAATTAAATGACGGTTATTTATCCGATAACTGTTACATTAACAGCATTCATTCCTTTTTTGCCATTTTGCAATTCGAATTCAACTTTATCGCCTTCTTTAATCTCGTTGATTAAACCACTTACGTGTACAAAGGTTTCCTTGTCTGAATCGTCATGTCTGATAAAACCGAATCCTTTTTCTGTGTTGAAAAACTTTACGGTTCCTTGATTTTTTGTGTCCATTTTAAATTGTATTGTATTTTAATAAAGTATGAAGATAGTTTATTAATTCGGAAAAATGAACTTGTTTACATATTTATTATTAATACATTTAAAATTAAGCCACATTTAAGCTTCATTTGCATAACTGCTTACTGGTTCACAAGTACATATCAAATTTCTATCGCCAAATGTATTGTTTACCCTTTTTACAGATGGCCAAAACTTATTTTGTTTCACATAATCAATCGGGAATACAGCTTGTTGACGTGAATATTGATGATTCCATTCGCCTTCAATTGCTTCAAATTGCGTATGTGGAGCGTTCTTTAAAGGGTTGTCTATTTTGTCGGAAATGCCATCTTCAATTGATTTGATTTCCCTACGAATTTCAATTAATGCATCACATAAACGATCCAATTCTGCTTTGTCTTCACTTTCTGTTGGTTCAATCATGATTGTTCCAGCTACCGGAAAACTCATTGTTGGCGCATGGAAATTGTAATCCATTAATCGCTTTGCCACATCTTCAGCTTCAATTCCTGCACTGGTTTTAAATGGTCTTAAATCCACAATAAATTCATGTGCACAGGTTCCATTTTTGCCGGTGTATAAAATAGAATAATCGGTTTCCAATCGACTCTTCATATAGTTTGCATTCAATATCGCAATCTCTGTGCTTTTTTTAATTCCTTCTGCACCCAACATTTTAATATATGCATAGCTGATTAGCAAAATACTGGCACTTCCATAAGGAGCCGCACTTACAGCTGGAATAGCTGTTGCAGTATTTTTCAAACTAAAATGACCGGGTAAATAAGGTGCTAATTTTTCATTTACACAAATGGGTCCCATTCCTGGTCCACCACCGCCATGCGGAATGGCAAAAGTTTTATGTAGGTTTAAATGACAAACATCCGCGCCAATGTTTCCAGGAGATGTTAGTCCAACCTGTGCATTCATATTGGCACCATCCATATAAACCAATCCGCCCAACTCATGAATTAAATTACAAATTTCAATGACGCTTTCTTCAAACACACCATGGGTACTTGGATAGGTAATCATTAATCCCGCTAAATTATCTTTATGTTTTTCAGCGTGCATTTTTAAATCCTCCATGTCAATATTTCCATGATCATCGCATTTGGTAACCACCACTTTAAAGCCAGCCATTACTGCTGATGCTGGGTTTGTACCATGTGCTGAAATTGGAATCAATATAATATTTCTATGTGTTTCGTTTCTGTGTTCGTGATATGCACGAATGGTTAACAAACCAGCATACTCGCCTTGTGCGCCACTATTGGGTTGCAAAGAAGTTGCTTTAAAACCAGTGATGTTGCTTAACCAGTTTTCCAACTCGCTAATGATTTGCTGATATCCTTCCCATTGGTTGGCTGGCGCAAATGGATGTATGCCCCCAAATTCTGGCCAACTTACAGGGATTAGTTCAGTAGCCGCATTCAACTTCATGGTGCAACTGCCTAAAGAAATCATCGAAGTATTTAAACTCAAATCTTTGTTTTCCAAACTTTTCAAATAACGCATCATTTGCGTTTCGCTGCGATAGGTATTGAATACTGGGTGCGTTAAAAATTCGGATGTACGGGTGAGTTCGCTTGGGATATTAGTTAGCAATTCAATCTCATTCGTTTTCTCAATATCGATTGATTTATTTGTCAAGGTTGAAAATACGGCGATGATATCTTGAACGTCATTTAAACTTGTGGTTTCATCGAGCGAAATATTTACTTTGTTTGCATGATATCCAAAGTTGATGGCTTTGCTTTCTGCGATATCTTTTAATTTTTCTACTTGGTCAACATTGATTTGAAGGGTATCAAAATAATGTGTGTTTTCATTTTTAAAGCCCAATTTGTTTAAAGAATTGCTCAGCATATTTGCCAATAAACTTGTACGCTTCGCAATGTTTTTTAATCCGCTTGCGCCATGATACACTGCGTAAAATGCTGCAATGTTTGCCAATAGTGCTTGTGCGGTACAAATGTTACTGGTGGCTTTTTCTCTTCTGATATGCTGTTCGCGTGTTTGAAGTGCCATACGTAAACATCTGTTGCCATTTGCATCAACACTAACGCCTATGATTCTTCCAGGCATATTTCTTTTAAATGCTTCTTTAGTTGCAAAAAAAGCAGCATGTGGTCCTCCAAATCCCATGGGTACACCAAATCTTTGCGAGTTTCCAATGGCAATATCTGCGCCCAATTCACCCGGAGGCGTTAATAAACATAATGCAAGTAAATCTGTTGCCATGATTACCTGTGCATCTTGATGATGTGCTTTTTCAATGAATGAGCGATAATCTTCTATTTGTCCATTTTTATTGGGATATTGAACGATAGCGCCGAAATAAGATTGGTCTAATTCTATTGATTTATAATCCCCAAAAACCAACACCACATTAATTGGCTTTGATCTTGTTTTTAAAACTTCTTTGGTTTGTTCTGAAATGTTTTCATCCACAAAAAAGTTTGGCGAAACAATATTGTCAGTATGTTTATTTTTATGATTAAACAACATGGCCATTCCCTCAGCAGCAGCAGTTCCTTCATCGAGTAAACTTGCATTTGCAATGGGCAATCCCGTTAAATCACTAATCATCGTTTGATAGTTCAATAAACTTTCCAATCTACCTTGTGCAATTTCAGCTTGATAAGGCGTGTATTGTGTGTACCATCCTGGATTTTCAAATACATTGCGTAGAATCACACTTGGCATTATGGTGTTGTAATATCCATTACCAATATAAGATTTGTAAATTTTATTTTTTTGAGCGATGGTTTTGAGTGTAGTTAAATATTCATATTCACTCATGCCATTTCCTGCTTGCAATGGTTGTTTTAAACGAATAGATGCAGGGATTGTTTTTTCTATCAATTCATCAACTGATTGCATTTTTATTTGCTTCAACATTTCTGCAATTTCAATGGCATTTGGTCCAATATGGCGACCAATAAACTCGGCTTGTTGTTGTTCAAATAAATTCATGATATTAGTTTTTAGAAAGACAAAAAAGATGTTTGTAAAAAGATGCGCAAATTTACAAGATGTAAACCAAACTTTATTGAGAATAGAATCTTAGTTTTAACTTGTGGAAAATTATTGCGTAATTAAACTTTTTGCTTCAACAAATGAGTAAATATTTGCTTCGAAACTGGCAAAAAAAGTCAGCAGAACATCAGAAATCATACAAGCAGTATTTGCAAAAGGCAGATAAAAAAGCTTTTTTAAAAGCATTACCTGAAATTCATGAGGAAGTAGTCAGTAATGTAAACTGCTTGGATTGTGCGGCTTGCTGTAAAAATTATTCACCTCGATTTAAAACGCCAGATATCAAAAGAATTTCTAAGCATTTGTCGATGAAAGAAAGTGCGTTTATTGATAAATATTTAAACTTAGATGAGGAGGGCGATTATGTTGTAAATTCAAAACCTTGTCCATTTTTAAATGTGGATAATTATTGTAGCATTTATGATAAACGTCCTTCAGATTGTGCTCGATTTCCTTATACTGATGAAGATGTACTTTTAAAACGACCAGCTTTAACCTTGAAAAATTCAACGTTTTGCCCAATTGTACATTTTGTGTTGGAAGATTTGATGCAGAAAGCGCCAAAATAATATCGAGTCTTAGTATTCCATTTTTCTCAAATTGGGTGCTTTTATCCAAGTGGCTATAACAACACCGATGGTCATGATGCCACCAAATACAACAGAAGGAACGATGCCCATGATTTTAGCAGCTATTCCACTTTCAAATTGACCCAATTCATTTGAAGAATTAATGAACATGCTGTTTACCGACATCACACGTCCCCGAAGTTCATCGGGCGTTTTTAATTGTAGGATTGTGCCTCTAACGACAACGCTTACGCCATCCAAACAGCCACTTAACATTAATGCTAAGAATGAAATCCAAAAAGTAGTAGACAATGCAAATATGATAATACAAACCCCAAAGCCTGCGATAGAATAGAATAATAATTTTCCTTGTTTACGTTTTAATGGGAAAAAAGTAAGTGCACTAACGGTTATGATTGCCCCAATATCTGTGGCCGCATTTAACCAGCCAAATCCATGAGGCCCAACATGTAAAATGTCTTTGGCATAAACCGGTACCATAGCTGCAGCTCCACCAAAAAGAACAGCGAATAAATCTAATGATAAAGCACCTAAAATTTCTTTTGATTTGAATACATAATGAACACCTTCTTTTACACTTTGCCATGTACTTAAAGCGGATTCTGAATTTACAGCTTTAGGCCTTAAATTTCTCAAAAATAAATAACCAGCAATGACAAACATAATAACGACAATAAATGTAAAATGAATGCCTATAATGGCGATTAAAAAACCACCCATAGCATGTCCCAAAATGGAGCCGGTAAGCCAGGTCGCTGAGCTTATGGTCGTTGCAGATGGAAGCAAACGTTTTGTAACAACTTTGGAAATAAGTGATGAAAATGTTGGTCCAGAAAATGCACGTATAATACCAGTACAGCCAATTACTAAAAATACGCAACAAGCGGTAACCCATGGGTGGAGTGTATTGATAGATTTATCGGATAAAAAAAACAATAAAAATATACACCCCAAGTAAAACAAAATACAACTTAAAAGCAGTTTTCGGTTTTCGTTTCGATCAATATAATGACCAGCATAAAGGGCAAATGAAAGTGCGGCAATAACTTCAGACAATCCAACCAATCCCAATGCCAATACACTTTTTGTTAGGGTGTAAATCCACCAACCAATGATGGTGCTTGTCATCCTTAAACCCATGATAAACAAAAAGCGACCAGTAATGAAATATTGGAATTCTTTTACTTTAAAAGCTTCAGTAGGTTTGATATTTTTTCTTGAGTTTTCCAAATTGAATGATATCAAGCTAAAGTAATATAATGTTGCCCATTTTCATAATTATTTTCTAGTATATCAAGAATTGCATTTAAATGAGATTCATTGTTTATAAAATCTGCATGGGTGACATCCACAAAAACAGTTTTTATATTGTGTTGTTTGATATACTGGGTATAGTTTTCTTGAATGGAAAATAAATAATCATCCGAAATGCCTTGTTCAAAAGAGCGGTTTCGCTTCTTTATGTTTTGTTGCAGTTTTGAAACTGGGCTATGTAAATAAATCAACAAATCGGGTTGAATGATTTGAGGATTTATGATGTCAAATAGTTTTTGATAAAGTCGAAACTCTTCAGATTGAAGGTTAACTTTTGCAAAAAGCAAACATTTTGTAAAAAGGTAATCAGAGATCGTTATTTTTTGAAAAATATCTCTAGTTGCCAATAAGTCTTTGAGTTGCTTGTAACGTTCCGCTAAAAAAAACAATTCAAGTGGAAAAGCATGTTGTTCAGGATTTTGGTAGAATTTTGGTAAAAAAGGATTCTCAGCAAATTCTTCTAAAATCAATCTGGCATTTAGCTTTTCGCTAAGCAAATTGGCTAAAGTTGTTTTCCCAGCTCCAATATTCCCCTCAATAGTAATAAAATTGTAATTCATTCTAACTGCAAATTAAAGACAATAGAAATTTATATGATGTCTTTTTTTTGCACATCTAAACTATCGGTACAAATTTCCAGTAATTCTTGAGTTGTTTTTAAAAGGATGGGATGTTTAAAACTGGGTGCAATCTCATTTAAAGGAGTAAGTACAAATTTTCTTTCTTGCAAAAGCGGGTGGGGGACGATTAATTCGGGAAGATTTATCATGTCGTTGTTGAAAAACAAAATATCAATATCGATTTCTCGTGGTGCGTTTTTTTGAGTTCTAATTCGCCCCATATTCGCCTCAATCTTTAATATGGTTTGCATTAATGTTTCAGCTGAAAAATCAGTATTAACAACAATAACTTGGTTTAAAAAATCGGGTTGATCTGTATTTCCCCAAGCAGCCGTAGCATATAAAGAAGAGGTGTTTAAAATCTCTCCAATTTCAGTAGCAATAAGATTTCTAGCAGAAGATAATTGTTGTTCAGGATTTTTTAAATTACTTCCCAGTAAAAGATATACGGTGTTCAAAATGATTTTTTTTACGAAATTAGGGAAAGTAGGTGTAAAGAGGTTCAATGAGTTCAATACGTTCAATGCGTTCAAGAGGTTGGGAATTTGGGTCCAGATTAAGTATTATGAACTCAATGAAAATTATATTAAAAACCTAAATCTTTCGGTTAGAAACCGAAATGCAATAAATGACACCGGTTAGGAAACCGGCGCCAAGAACCATTTGAACGTAAGGGTTGAAAATATTCAACCCCTATATCTTCCCAAACCTCACAAACATCCCAAACCTCAAAAACCTCACAAACCTCTTGTAAGGGTTGAAAATATTCAATCCCTACAACCGAATAATTATTTGTAATCCAAACCTTTGTATTTATCTTGCTAAAAATCAAAAATTAAATATGAAGCATTTGTCACTGACTTTAAACATTGTGTTATTATTGGCTGTTGGAATTTTATATTATTTGCATTTCTCTTCGGCAAAACCAAATGAAAAAAAGAAAAAAAATGAAATTATTCAATTGACAAAATCAAATGGTAATGCGCCATTGATTGCTTATATAGATTTAGATACATTAAACGAGCACATTACTTTTATAAAAAACAATAGAAAACTACTGGAAAACGAACAGGTTGCTATTGAAAAAGAATGGGAAAATGCCTATAGAAATTTACAAGCTCAAAAAGATAATTTCCTAAAAAGAGGAAATGCAATCACTCAGGCTGAAGCAGAAGAGTTTCAAGGAAAGCTAATCCAACAACAACAAATGGTGGATGAAAAAAAACAGAGTGCAACTCAAGCTTTAAACGATAAAAGCTACAAATTCTTAGATGATGTTCAAAAGAAATTAAAAGCTTTTTTAGTTGACTACAATCAAGACAATAAATTCAGCTATATTTTTACTACTGGTAATGGTTTGGAATATATGGTTTATAAAGACAGTGCTCTAAACATTACAGAAGATGTTGTAGAAGGGATGAATGAGATATTAAACAAGGGGAATAAGTAAAAAGTAAAAAAGTAAAAAGTAAAAAAGCGGGAATTTTATATTGCAAATCATTTAAAAGAAAAAACGCATGAAAGATCAACCACAAGATTTTAAAGCTTCGTTGGGTTTGTTTGATGCCACAATGATTGTTGCCGGCTCCATGATTGGTTCGGGTATTTTTATTGTGAGCGCAGATATGCTTAAAGATTTGGGAAGCTCTGGTTGGTTAATTGCCGTTTGGTTGATTACTGGGTTTATGACGCTTACCGCTGCGCTAAGCTATGGCGAATTGAGTGGCATGTTTCCAAAAGCGGGTGGTCAATATGTTTATTTAAAAGAAGCATATAATCCATTGGTTGGGTTTCTTTATGGTTGGAGCTTTTTCTCTGTAATACAAACCGGAACAATAGCCGCTGTTGCAGTTGGATTTGCAAAATTTGCCGGATATTTTTTCCCTGTATTAGCCTGGGAAGATGTTAATACGTTTGATCTATTGGGATTGAAAATTCATTATGCACAACTTGTTGCTATAATTCTTATCGTATTACTCACGTATATCAATACACGTGGCATTAAAACAGGAAAACTTATTCAAACATTTTTCACCTCTACAAAATTGATTTCTTTATTTGGGTTGATTATCGCAGGTTGCATCGCTTTCAATTGGGATGTTTGGCATGCAAACTGGAGTAGCGCTTGGACGATTCAGCACCTTACAAAAAATACAGATGCTAGCATTTCTTTTGAACCTCTTATAAATGGGGCCATCTTAGGTGCAATTGCCAGTGCAATGGTGGGGAGTATTTTTAGCAGTGATGCATGGAATAACGTAACGTTTATTGCTGGTGAAATTAAAAATCCGAAAAGAAACATCGGCATGAGTTTGTTTTTGGGAACCCTAATTGTAACCTTGATTTATGTAATGATGAATGTGGTTTATTTAGCAACCGTTCCAATTCACGAGCTTGCTTTTGCAAAAGACAATCGCGTAGCTTTAAGTGCTTCTGAAGCCATTTTTGGAACAAGCGGAACAGCCATTATCGCCATTATGATTATGATTTCAACTTTTGGTTGCAACAATGGATTGATACTCGCTGGCGCAAGGGTTTATTATACCATGGCAAACGATAAACTTTTCTTTAAAAATGCTTCATCTTTAAATAAAAATGCTGTTCCAGAATGGGCGTTGTGGATTCAATGCGCCATGGCTTGTGTATTATGTCTTAGCGGTAAATACGGCGATTTATTGGACATGGTTTCGTTTATCGTGGTGATTTTTTATGTGCTCACCATCATCGGTATTTTTATTTTAAGAAAAAAACAACCCGATGCTGAGAGGCCTTACAAAGCTTTTGGTTATCCTATTCTTCCTGCTATTTACATTTTAATGGGCATCAGCTTCTGTGTACTATTAATGATGTATAAACCTCAATTTACTTGGCCTGGATTGATTATTACGTTAATCGGTATCCCATTATATTACATTGCTGTGGCGTCTAATAAAAATAATCAGTAAAATATTTTTCATTCATTTTAATGAACTTTTATGTTTTCAGAAAATTGTAACAACATATTCAATCAAAGCATTTCAGATTATCATTTAACAGATGATGTAGATGCCGAAATAAAAAATCCTTTTCCCGTTTCAAGCATCGAATTTCTTTTGTATAAAAAAAATTGGATTGATACGGTCCAATGGCATTTAGAAGATATTGTTAGAAATCCCAACATCAATCCAGTTGAAGGTTTGGCCATTAAAAGGAGAATCGATTCAAGCAATCAAGAACGTACTGACATGGTTGAGTTTATTGACAGCTATTTTCTAGATCAATTTAAATCCGTTGAAGTTTCACCCCACGCAAAAATAAATACCGAAAGTCCGGCATGGGCTATTGATCGATTGTCCATTTTAGCTTTGAAAATTTACCATATGCAAGTTGAAGTGGATAGAGCAAATGCTTCTACTGAGCACATCGCTTCTTGCACGACTAAACTGAATATTTTATTGGAACAACGTACAGATTTGTCTTTAGCGATAGAAGATTTGTTGCATGATATGAAAACTGGAAATAAATTCATGAAAGTGTATAAACAAATGAAGATGTACAACGATCCTTCATTGAATCCAATTTTATATCAGCAATCTGTTTAATTAAGTTGAGCAATATAAAACATATTTTAATCATTCGGTTTTCTGCCATGGGAGACGTAGCGATGACTATCCCTGTAATTAAACAACTACTTCAACAACATCCTGAATTAAAAATATCATTCGTTTCCAATAAATCATTTAAGCCAATGTTTTTTGGCATTGATCGACTTCGTTTTGTAGAAGCAGAAACCAAAGGAAAGCACAAAGGCATATTGGGCATTTATCGTTTGTGCAAAGAAATAATGAGCGAAGAACAACCCATTGATGCGGTTGCTGATTTTCATGGGGTGTTGAGGTCGTTTATGATGCAGTTTTTTTTGAAATTAAAAGGCATTCCAATGGCTACAATTGATAAAGGACGTGCAGAAAAAAAGAAACTTACCGCTAAAGAAAACAAACAAAACATACCACTAAAATCTTCCTTCGAACGATATGCAGAAGTAATTAAAAAATTAGGGTTGTCGCTTTTGCTAGAAAAGAAACCACTTGAAAATATAAAACAACCATTGCCCATTTTAGCTGAAAAATGGTTTGATCATAAAACGGTAATAGGCATTGCACCATTTGCCAAACATCCCGAAAAAGTTTACCCACCCGAAAAAATGAAATTGCTGATTTCTTTATTGAAAGCAGAAGGAGCAGTAGTATTGTTATTTGGTGGGGGCAAACAAGAGACCGCGTTATTGGTAGAATGGGAAAATGATTTTGGTGGAAATGTTATCAATCTCGCTGGGTTATTTAATTTGTCTGAAGAGTTAAGCATGATTAGTCATTTAACGGTGATGGTGAGTATGGATTCTGCAAACATGCATTTGGCCTCACTTGTGGGCGTTCCAGTTGTAAGTGTTTGGGGTCCAACACATCCTAATGCTGGGTTTTATGGCTGGGGGCAATCAACGGAAAATATGGTAAGTGTAGATTTATCTTGTAGGCCTTGTTCCGTATTTGGTAATAAAAAATGTTATCGCGGTGATCATGCATGTATGGAAGAAATAACGCATCTTGACATCTATCAAAAATTAATTCCTTTTCTGAAAAAATAACCAATGTGAATAGGTTATACATATACGTTGATAAAAATTGAAGGGTAAATCGCTTGAAATAAGATATTTTTGCCAACAAAATCAAATTCCAATCAATGCAGCCATTATCATTAGTAATACACGGAGGAGCTGGAACCATTGTTCCAGAGGATATGACACATGAGTTAGAGAAAGCGTATATTAATGGACTTTCACAAGCTTTAGAAAATGGATATGCGATATTAGAAGCAGGAGGAACAGCAGTAGATGCCATTCGCACTTCAATAAAAGTACTTGAAGACAATGTGTTATTTAATGCTGGACGAGGTTCGGTATTTACCAAAAAAGGGGTACAAGAAATGGATGCTGCTATAATGGATGGTAAAAATTTAAAAGCAGGTGCAATTGCTGGCGTACGTAATGTACGCAACCCAATTGAATTGGCTTATGAAGTAATGGAAAATAGCAACCACGTTTTTTTGAGTGGAAAAGGAGCCAATGATTTTGCCATCAAACAAGGATTGAAACTAGAACCAGATGAATACTTTTTTTCTAAATTCAGATACGATCAATGGAAAGAATTAAGAGATAGCGACAATTACTCGCTTGATCATACCCATCAAGACCTTGCAGAGTTGATGAAAGATAAAAAGTTTGGAACCGTTGGTGCTGTTGCATTAGATCAATTTGGAAATATAGCCGCTTCTACAAGTACAGGAGGCATGACCAATAAAAAATACGGAAGAATAGGGGATAGTCCAATAATTGGTTCGGGTACATACGCCAATAATAAAACTTGTGCCATCAGTTGCACGGGACATGGAGAGCTTTTTATCAGAGCCGTGGCTGCTTATGATGTAAGCGCATTAATGGAATACAAAGGATATACTTTACAACAAGCCATGGAAGAAGTGGTACATCATAAATTGCTTGAGATTAAAGGCGAAGGCGGAATGATTGGCGTAGATGCACATGGTAATACTGCAATGGTTTTCAATAGTGCTGGGATGTACCGTGCTATGAAAAATAGCAAAGGTGAAATTAAAGTGGGCATTTATAAAAATGAAAATAGCTTGTAGTTCATTAATTTAAGTGAATGAAAAAATATGCAATTTTGGTGGCTGGTGGTAGTGGTTCAAGAATGAATGCACCTATACCAAAACAGTTTTTGCTGTTGCACAATAAGCCACTGATTTATTACACCATCAATACTTTTTTAACTGCATTCAATGATGTAGAAATTGTACTTGTTTTACCAGAAGAACATTTAGAAACGGGCGCTAATATTATTTTAACTTATTTCCCTGATAAAAAAATTACAATAGCCATTGGTGGAAAAACCAGGTTTGATTCAGTAAAAAATGGATTGAATTTAGTAACTGAAAAAAGCATCGTTTTTGTGCATGATGCTGTAAGGTGTATGGTAAGCGCGGATTTGATCACAAGGAGTTATCATCAAGCCGTTGAAAAAGGAAATGCCATTCCAGCCATTGCGTCTAAGGATAGTGTTAGAATAGTAACAGGCGATGCCAATAAATCTATAGATAGAACAACGGTTAAGCAAATACAAACTCCACAAGTATATAAAAGCGAAATATTATTACCCGCATTTGAAACAGCTTTTCAAACTTTTTTTACAGATGAGGCATCAGTAGTAGAATATTGCGGACATTCAATCTATCTAATTGAAGGGGAAGAAAACAACATAAAAATTACACACCCCATCGACTTGCTGATTGCAGAAAAAATTATGGCTTAATCAGCTGAATAATTTTAGGTAAGTTGTTCCATCTGATGGAATAGTAGGGCTGGTTTTCAGAAGATAATTTTTTGTAAAAGAAATCTACACCCGGAAGGTCAGATCCTTCCAAATCAATGATGAGTGTCTGCTGAGCAAATTCTTTTATCAACGAATCGAATAAAAAATAATTCGCTAGGCAAGTTCTACCGTTTGGAAAAATGCTTGATGCAAGATTGTACATTCTGTTTTCATCTTTTAAAAACAAAGCCGTTGCCAAAAGCTCATTGCCTTCTTGGTTGTAAACTTCTCTGATGACAACACGATTTTCTTTTTGTAAATCAACACAAAGCTGTTCAAAATTTTTATAGTCATTTTTCTCAAGCGTTGATAGTCTTTCTCCGTATAACTTTTTATAGGTTTTAATGCATTT
>CANFUJ010000057.1 GCA_947450165.1 Chitinophagaceae bacterium | reverse complement strand
ATGCTAATGGGCAACACTACATACAAAGGCAAATGGTTGCTAATTAATATTGCCGTAATTGCAGCACCTAAAGTATAGCTTCCATCAGTGGTAATGTCGGGGATATTAAACACTTTCATGGAAATGAAAATGCCCATCGCCATTGGTCCGAGGCATAAAGCCAATTGTAAAGCCGTTAGGTAAAATTGACTCATTATTTTATGGCTTTAAAATCCGCAGGGATAATGATGTTGTATTTTTTTGCCACATCTGCATTGAAAACTTTGTTTCTTTTTTGTACAATTTCCCAATGTAGTTTTGATGTAGATTTTGATTTTAAATATTCAGCAGCTTGTAAACCCGCTTGAAATCCCCATTGATAAATATCGGCACCAAATGCAGCAAGCGCGCCACGTGCAACCAATCCTGCTTCGCTTGTTAAAATAGGCACATTCGCCTGATTGCAAGATTTTACGATGGTTTCAAAAGAGGCAAAAACCGTATTATCCGGATTGGCAAAAAACACATCAATTTGATTAGACAATAAAGATTGCGTAACGAGTTGGACATCTGCAGAAGTATTCACTGGAAGGGCAATCAATTCCATATTATCTGCGTCGGCACGTTTTTTAATCGCGTTCATCGCTTCTACAGATTGTGGTTCCGATTGATTAAAAATCATCCCAACTTTTATTTTCTGATTTTTAGGTTTGATGAGCGTGGAGATCAGTCCAAATGAAGTATCGATATAACCTAGTGTTTCTCCAGTACCGAATAAGTTTTTAGGTTCTTTTCCAGAAGCGTCATTCAATTTCATTAAAGCAGGTGTACCGCTGACCATCATAAAAACCGGAATTTCTTTTGTGTTTTGAATGGCTGTGATGGTGGATAATGTGGGGCTGGTGGCGATGAGCGCGGGTTCTTGCGCAATCATGTATTTTGTAATTTGGGTAAGCGTCGGAATGTCGCCCTGTGCATTTCTATAAATAACTTTTACAGTTCCCTTTTTTTCATCGAAACCATTTTGTTGTAGTGCATCAAAAAATCCTTGCTTGGCTTGTGCGATGGTATTGTCTTGAAAAGCATCAATAAAAGCAACAACTGGAACACTGGTTTTTTTAGAATTACATCCAGTTAAAAAACTAATTGCTATTAAAGTATAAAGAATCGATTTCATAAAAAGGAACATTTAAAATAAAAAGAAATCAAAGATAACGAACATCGCATTTGCTTAATAAAAAGAAGCATTAGTAGAAGAGATAAATTTAACATATGTATTAAATAAAACTTACTATTTTTAAAAATGCCCAAAAACAAATCTGCAGTATCCAGGTATTATGTAATCGATGCCTGCTTGGTTAATAAATTAAAACCATTTCCAACCATTGAGGATTTAGCAAAAGCTTGTTCAGAAAAAATCAGAGATGGGATATCTACTTCTACCATAGAAAAAGACATTCGTGAAATGAAAATAGCGCGTCCAATAGGATATGATGCGCCAATAGAATACAGTAAAAAACATAAGGGATATTTTTATGCGGAACAGGGATTTTCCATTTCAGCTTTGCAGTTGGCAGATGAAGAGTGGGAAGGGTTGAGGTATGCCGCCAATTTGTTGAATCAATATGCAGAGATACCTGTGTTTAAAGATTTTAGACAAGCCATTCAAAAAATCAATACACGATTTAATTTATTGATAGATATGGATGAAAGCGATTCTGATAAGCATGTGCAATTTGAAACAGGCATTGCAATGAATGGTTATGAGTGGATCGGAAAAATATATCCAGCTTTGCGAAACCGTTGGCTACTAAAAATTAGCTATGAAAATATTTATAAAAACGAGATTAAGACATATAGTATGCAACCGATGTTATTGAAAGAGCATCGAAACAAATGGTATATCATTGGTTGGGTGGAAGCCCGAAAAGATTATTTGACTTTTGCATTAGAGCGGATACAAGAAATTCAGACCATAGAAAAAAAGCAAAAGCACAGACTTGATTTTAATCCAGAAAAATTTTTACAACATTCCGTTGGCATTATGGAAGCGGATACGGTGCCAGAAAAAGTAGTGTTGAAGATAACTGCGCCTTATCATAAGTTGTTGCAACTTGAACCCATACATCGTTCACAAAAAATAATTGAGCAAAAAGAAAAAGAAATTAAGGTTGAAATTCAAGTAAATATTAATGAGGAATTGTGTAAAAATATATTGTCATTTGGCCCACATTGTAAGGTGTTACAGCCCCAGAAGCTCAAAAAACAAATACAAGAAATGATCGTAAATATGAACAATTTGTATAAATAAGTTGTTTTTAAAACCTAGTACGAACGTTTTTTCCTCAAAAAATCTTGTATAAAAAACTTAGTAAATAATGCTAAATAAATTAGTTTGAATAAAAACAATCCCTTAGTTTTGTGTTCAAATAAATAAATTAGATACATCAATTAAAACAAAAAACATGAGTAACACAGAAAAATTAAAAGCGCTTAAGCTTACAATGGACAAGATTGACAAGGACTTTGGAAAAGGTTCTGTAATGATGATGAATGAAAAGACGGTGACGGAGCAAGGGGTTATTTCAACAGGTTCGATAGGATTGGATGTAGCATTAGGAATTGGGGGTTTACCTAAAGGACGTGTGATTGAAATTTACGGACCTGAATCTTCTGGTAAAACAACATTGGCAACACATATAATAGCGGAAGCGCAAAAAAAGGGTGGTATTTGCGCGTTCATAGATGCTGAGCATGCTTTTGACAGTGCGTATGCACAAAAGTTGGGCGTGGATATTGATAATTTGTTGATTTCACAACCCGATTATGGAGAACAAGCATTAGAAATTGCGGATAGATTAATATTATCTGGAGCGTTGGATGTTGTGGTTATAGATTCAGTAGCTGCGTTGGTACCAAAGAGTGAATTAGAAGGAGAAATGGGCGATAGTAAAATGGGCTTACATGCAAGATTGATGAGTCAGGCGTTGAGAAAGTTAACGGCTACTATTTCTAAAACAAATAGCTGTTGCATATTTATCAATCAATTGAGAGAGAAAATAGGGGTGATGTTTGGAAATCCAGAAACAACAACTGGAGGTAATGCGTTGAAATTCTATGCGTCTGTTCGTTTGGATATTCGTAGAATGACACAAATAAAAGATGGCGATGAAATTGTAGGTAATCACATTAAAGTAAAAGTGGTAAAAAATAAAGTGGCACCACCATTCCGTCAAGCAGAGTTTGACATTATATATGGAGAAGGAATTTCTAAAGTGGGTGAAATAATTGATATGGGTGTAGAATTGGGCATTGTACAAAAAAGTGGAAGTTGGTTCAGTTATAATTCGGATAAATTAGGACAAGGTCGCGAATCGGTAAAACAATTGCTTGTTGACAATCCTGAAATGGCCAATGAAATAGAAGGCAAAATTAGAGAGAAGATTAAAGAAATGCAAGCGCAATAATTTTTGTTGATACAAAATCGAATTGCCGAATTGTAAAGCATTTCAACTTTTTGGCCATTTTTATGTTTCAATTTCTTTGCTATCCTTGCTTCATTGCGAGCTTAGCGTGAAACAAAGAAGGTTTAAATCGCTACGCTGGTTTAATAGTTTAAGGGTTTAAGGTTGGAAGCTCTTTCCATTTATTAGCTTCTTTGTTTTTGTAAAAAACCTTCGTGCCTTTACGTCTTAGTGTCTTTGTGTCAAAAAATGCTGCAAGCATTTCAACTTAGAGGCTTTTATGATTGATTTAAGCTGTAAGAAATTTTAGTAAACAATTTTTTAAAAATAGTGCAACGTTCATTCTGTTGTATTTTTTGGGTTAGTTAAGTAATAAACCGTCTTTTTCTAAGGACGGTTTTTTTGTGGCCCGGAATAAAAGGTTCAAAAAGTTCAATGCGTTCAATGGGTTCAAAAGGTTGGATGTAATTTCCAATTATTTGCATCTTTTATCTAGAAAAATCTTCGTGCCTTCGTGTCTTTGTGCCAAGAAAATGTTCAGGAGGTTCAATGGGTTCAAAAGGTTGGACACATTTTTCTCTTTATTAGCATTTTAGTTTTAAAAACCTTCGTGTCTTTGTGCCTTTGCGTCTTCGTGTTTCAAATCATTCGCGCCTCAGCGTTTCAAAACCTTAGTGTTTCAAAATTCTTCGCATACATCACCTCACTACCAATCCAATTTTGTATAATTGTAGATTACATTTTTAAATTTGAATCATCTTAATGAAAAATAACATCAAACCACACCTTGCGCTTTTAGGTACGAATGTATTTTTTGCCATAAATTTTACAGCTATAAAATTTTTGTTCAATAATAAATTTACCCTTCCATTTGGTTTAAATTTTAGTAGAATGATAGGTACTACCATTTTACTTTGGATCATGTATTTTTTCTCAAAAAATAAAGAAAGTATCAATCGCATACATTATAAAAGATTTTTTATTTGTACGCTATTGGGCATAGCCATCAATCAGCTATTATTTATTAAAGGTCTTTCTCTAACCAATACAGTACACGCATCTTTGTTAATGCTAACCACCCCAATATTCATTACAATAATTGCTGCATGGATTTTAAAAGAAAAATTCACAACAAATAAAACCATAGGATTATTATTGGGCATCGCTGGTTCAACATTATTAATACTATCTAGAAGTTCATCAGGTAATGCAAAAGACATTCTTCTCGGTGATTTTTATATTATTGTAAATGCAATCAGCTACTCGTATTATTTTGTTTTGGTAAAACCATTGATGAAAAGATATGATTCACTCACAGTAATAAGAACTTTATTCACTGTAGGTTGTGTGGTTGCGCTTCCGTTTTGCTGGTCCGAATTTATTCAAACGCCTTGGAGTACTTATACACCTGAAGCATATGGGGCTTTGGCTTTGGTTGTCATTGGTGGAACTTTTTGTGCTTATTTATTTAACCTTTATGGCATTAAACATTTGGGTGCTTCTGTTTCAGGCTCTTATATTTATTCGCAACCATTATTTGCAACCATTATTGCCATGATATTTTTGGGAGAAACCATCGACTTAAACAAAATCATCGCAGCGGTTTGTATTTTCTTGGGTGTTTATTTTGTCAATAGAATGACATCCGTTGATAATGAAACAAGTGATAATACCAATTAAAAATTATTTTAAAAATGCTTGATTATATTTTTGTTTCTAATTCCAAAGAGTATGAAGCAGCTATGCATTTGTTTTTAGAATATGCCAATTGGTTGAATATTGATCTCTCATTTCAGAAATTTGATGAAGAATTAAAAATACTTAAAACCATGTACGGTCCTCCTCATGGGTGCATCATATTATGCAAACATGAAAATAATTTTGTGGCTTGCGTAGCCGTAAGAAAAATTGAGGAAGGAGTTGCAGAACTGAAACGCATGTATGTAAAACCTGAATATCAGCGAAAGGGCATTGGAGAAAACTTGCTAAAAATATCTATCAAATTCGCTAAAGAAAAAGGATACAAAACCATTAAGCTCGACACGTTAAACACCATGAAACCCGCCATGAATCTATATGCCAAGCACGGATTTGTAAAAACCGATGCTTATTATTTTAACCCCGAACCAACGGCTGTGTATTTTGAATTGAAACTTTAATGAGTCGAGGGGGTTGAAACACGAAGGACTTAAAACACGAAGGCACGAAGACACAAAGGCACGAAGTTTTTTTGTTTCACGCAAAGCTCCCAAAGGAGCAAATACGCAAAGGGGTTGAAACACGAAGACACGAAGGGAGTTGAAACACAAAGACACGAAGACACAAAGGCACGAAGTTTTTTGTTTCGCGCAAAGCTCGCAAAGGGGCAAGGACGCAAAGGCTCGAAGTATTTTTGATTAGAGCGAGTAACAGAATGTGAATGAAGAAAAAAGTCAAAAGTCAATTTTCGCTATCGTTCTCATTTTCGCTCTGACTTTTTGAACCTCTTGAACGTTTTACACCTCTCAAACATATAGTTTCGGATAATCAAAAAACAAAAACTCCTTTTCGGCAGCATAAAATTCCTTCCAATCATTAATGTCCGCTTTTACGGCAAACATGCCGCAGGTGGGCATATCATCTATTTTTATTTTTTCTAAAAGTGTATTTGTAAAATCGGTTATTCCAGGATTGTGACAAAATAAGGCCACCGTATCAAATTCATTACTAATCTTTCCTACCACATAGTGAATGGTTTCTGAAGATGAATGATATAAAATTTCTTCTTTTTGAATTTCTTCTTTCGGAATGTTTAATATTTTACAAAAATGAATACAAGTTTGCATGGCTCTTTTTGCGGTACTCGAAACCAAATGATTGATGTTGATTTTTTTATCCAATAATCGTTTTGCCATTTCTGGCGCATCCTTATTTCCTCGGTCATTTAACGGTCGTTCAAAATCTGGTTGATCAGCATTTGCCCAACTGCTTTTTGCATGCCTAACGATGATTAGCGTTTTCATTTTACAGGTTTATATTAATAACCACGGATATTTTTTCCTTCGAGATAATTCATCAATGCTTTGTTACAAACCCTGTTTCCACCTTTGGTTGGATAGTCGCCAGTAAAATACCAATCGCCTTTATTGTTTGGACAAGCTTCGTGTAAGGCTTCAATGCTTTGATAAATAACTTCTACAGGAATTTTAAAATCTGCGGGCGTTATCAATTCAGCAATTTTTGCAGAAATCTGTTGCGTTGAAAATGGCTTATAAATTTCACGAACAACATTTACACTATCCAACATTTTATTGCTTTCAAGCTCATTGCATTTTTCTAATAGTTGATTGAGTAATTCGCTATTATTATTTTCTTTTAAAAGCGCAATCGCTGCTCGAAACGCAACAAAATCGCCCAGTTTGCTCATGTCTATTCCATAACAATCGGGATATCTTATTTGCGGTGCTGATGAAACGACAATAATTTTTTTAGGATTTAATCGGCCCAACATGCGGATAATGCTTTCTTTTAAAGTGGTTCCGCGCACAATACTATCATCAATCACTACCAAAGTATCTACATCTTTTCTTACCGTTCCATAAGTAATGTCATACACGTGTTGAACCATTTCGTTTCGGCTATTGTCTTCTGTTATGAAGGTTCTTAGTTTAACATCTTTGATGGCAATTTTTTCAATGCGCACTTTCCGATTTATCATTTCAGAAAGCTTCTCTGCATCATAATCATTTCCCCAGCTTAAAATTCTTTCAATTTTTATTTTATTGAGATAATCTTCTGCGCCTTTTATTAAACCGTAGAAAGCAGTTTCGGCGGTGTTGGGAATAAAAGAAAAAATGGTATTTCTTAAATCGTGATTAATGGCATTGAGTACAATATTGCTGAGGTTGTATCCCAATGCTATTCGTTCTCTATAAATCTTTTCGTCGCTACCTCGGCTGAAATATATTCGTTCAAAACTACATGCCTTTCTTTCTTTGGCTTCTATAATTTGTTCTATTTGATAGTCGCCATTTTCATGTACAATTAATCCCATTCCTGGCATCAATTCTTTCACTTCATTTTCTTCCAAATTAAAGGCAGTTCTTATCGCGGCTCTTTCACTTGCAGCTACAACTACATCGTCGCTGATATAATAGTATGATGGTCGTATGCCATGTGCATCGCGAACAACAAATGATTCTCCGCTTCCAGTAATTCCTGCAAAATTGAATCCGCCATCAAATAATTGTACCGATTTTTTAAGCACATCAACAATATTGATTTCTCCTGGATTTTGTTTGTCGGCTTCAACCAAATAATGGTGTATCACCTCCATCATTGCGGCCAAATCGCTTTGCTTTTGAAATGCATCTGCATCTATTTGTACCAGTTTAAAAAGCTCTTCTGTGTTTACTAAATTAAAATTCCCGGCTAATGCCATATTCCTAGCAGGGATAATGTCTTTTTTAATAAATGGGTGACAAAAAGCAACATCATTTTTTCCTTGTGTTCCATAACGCAAATGTCCCAACAACAATTCGCCCATCACATTGATATGCCCTTTCATTAATCCCGGGTGATGCTTAATTTCAGGTTGATATTTTTCTATCTCCGCAATTTCTTGTCCTATCTTTTCAAATAAATCTGCAATGGGTTGATGGGCATTGCTTCTAATCCGATATAGAAATGGATAACCTGGTTCAGAATCTAATTTAATGGCAGCAACTCCAGCACCATCCTGCCCACGATTATGCTGTTTTTCCATTAGCAAATACAGCTTATTTAACCCGTATAAAACGTTGTTGTATTTCTGTTGATAATAGCTAAATGGTTTACGCAATCTAATTAAAGCCAAACCACATTCGTGTTTTATTTCGTCGCTCATGGTAGTAAAATCAGGAATTAAGTAGCAAAAATAGTTGATAAGCCAACAGCAAACAAAAAACCCCGCAAAAGAGCGGGATTCTTAACATTGAAAGTGTAAATTATTTTACAAACCACTTATACAAATACCCAATTGCAACAATTTAATGTTTGCTGCAACATTGTCTTTAAACATGGTGGTTAAATTATAAGATCCAAAAACTGAAAAATTGCCATAACCCACTCTTGCTGTAGCGGCAATACGTGTTGTATTGAAATATCCTTTTGCTGATACTTTTTGTGTAAACTGATTGATAGTTGTACCAGAACCGTTTAATAATGTTTTTCCTTTTGTATGTGCATTTAACAACGTCCCTACTTTAGCGCCTAAAGCCAATTTAAAGGATTTGTTTGGGTTTTTAGGATTAGCGTAAAAACGAAATTCTAAAGGTATTTCAGCGTAAGCAGTAGAAACTTTGTACTTACTAAATCGAGAAACCGTATCTAATTTGTAAAAGCCCAATAGTGGAGTAGTTCCGTTAATATTTACGCTCATTTTATCAAAATAAATATTGCTGGTACCTATACCAATACCAAAAGCAATACTGAATTTTGGATTTTCTTTGAATGACTTATCATACATTAAATATACATTAGCACCTCTTGACGTACTTTTCGTTTTAGATTGAATGCTGTCAGGAGCATCTAACCAATGATCTGAACTGAATTGAACCATAAAATGATCATTTGCCTTAGGCGAAAAATCCATTTTTCCATTAACAGGATTTATTTGTGCACTTGTTATTACAGAAACAAGAACACCCAACATCAACATAGAAAATTTTCTCATAATTTTTAACTTATCGGACAAATTTAGTTGAATAACTTTTAAATATTGGTTAAAGGTTTTAATTTATTGCTGATTAAATAAGATTAATTTTAAAGTAATCTCCTAAAAAAATAAAAATGAAAAAACATAATCAATCAAAAACTCGAATTAAAAACGAAACAACTTGGCATGAAGAACACGAGATTGCTTCTACAATTGGCCAGCGATTAGCCGATAAAGTAGCGAGCGGTATGGGTTCTTGGCGTTTTATTATTTATCAGTCTATATTTGTTTTGTTTTGGATGATGGTTAATGTTATTGCATATTTTAAGCATTGGGATCCATATCCGTTTATTTTATTGAATTTACTTTTTTCAACACAAGCCGCTTATGCTGCTCCTATTATTATGATGTCGCAAAATCGTCAAAATGATCGCGACAGAATGCATGCTGCCGCAGATTATAAAACAAATGTTGAGGCAAAACTTGAAATTGAAGCATTACAAGAACATTTGTCCAAAATAGAAATTGATAAATTGGATAAGATTTTGAAAATGATGGAAGAGATGAAGGATAAATTAAATACGGATCATTCATAGAACCCCAATAAATCATAATCACTATGATATTCATTTCAATAAATTTATTATTAAAAAATAGAAATGAACTTAATAAAGTATGTAAACAATTTTTTTAAAAGCGAAAAAGCTGCTGGCGTTTCGCTTATACTCTGCACGATTTTTTCACTCATCATCACGAACTCTAATTTTGGAAATTCGTATCATCATTTTTGGCAAATTCAACTGTTTAATGAAAGCTTAGAACATTGGATTAACGACGGAATAATGACCGTTTTCTTTCTACTTGTTGGTTTGGAATTGAAGCGTGAATTGCTTTATGGGGAATTATCCAAAAAACGAGAAGCCATGTTACCGATATTGGCTGCAATCGGTGGAATGCTTGTTCCCGCTTGTTTTTATCTGGCTTTTAATTTTGGTACAGAAACTCAATCTGGCTTTGGCATTCCGATGGCAACCGATATTGCTTTTTCATTGGGGATTTTATCATTATTGGGAAATCGAGTTCCCGGTTCATTAAAAATATTTCTGACGGCACTTGCTGTAATAGATGACCTTGGCGCAATTGCGATCATTGGTTTTTTTTATACCTCGTCTTTAGTTTGGATGAATCTTTTTGTAGCACTTGGCATTTATACGGTACTTATAATGCTCAATAAACTTAAAGTGAAATCACTTTTCATTTATTTAATTGGCGGAACAGCCATGTGGTATTTTATGTTGCACTCTGGAATTCATGCTACTATTACCGGCGTTTTATTGGCGTTTGTAATTCCTTTTGAAAACGGTTCCACAGATTCAAAAGCATATTCTCTTCAAAATCTTTTACACAAACCGGTTTCATTTTTTATCCTTCCCATATTTGCTTTAGCCAACACTTCCATATTTTTAAACGCCAGCATTTCGCAAATCATTTCAGAAAATTATACAATAGGCATTGCGTTGGGATTAATCCTTGGTAAACCCATTGGCATTTTTTTATTCACTTATTTAGCTACTATTTTAAAATTTTGTCAATTGCCCAAAGATTTAAATTGGCGTCATATTTTAGGCATAGGATCTATAGCTGGCATAGGTTTTACCATGTCTGTATTTATTACCATACTTGCGTTTAAAAATGAAAATATAGCAAACAATGCAAAATTGATGGTGTTGATTGCGTCGCTGATTTCGGGCACTATTGGATTTATAATTTTAAGTAGAACATTAAAAAGAACTTCCATAATTGAGCAATAAAGCCTATCTTTAAACTATTCCGCGGCACAAAGCCGGTTTTATTGATGATTTATTTTCCCAATAATCGCTGATTCAGCAACCTATTTTGATGATGGAGCTTATTTCCATTTCCGCACTCATTTTTTAATCAATTCATTTTGTTATTTACAGAACTACAAATCATTGAGCCCATTTTAAATGCGCTCCACGAGGAAGGCTATACGTCTCCCACACCCATTCAGCAAAAAGCCATTCCAACCATTTTAAAAGGAAAAGATTTATTGGGTTGTGCACAAACAGGCACTGGTAAAACAGCCGCTTTTGCGATTCCAATGCTTCAATTGTTGAGCAAACCTTTTGCACAAAGACCAGGCGAAAAAAACATTCGCGCTTTAATTTTAACGCCAACCCGCGAACTCGCCATTCAAATTGAAGAGAGCTTCAAAGCTTATGGTCGTCATTTACGACTGAAGCCCTTGGTGATTTTTGGTGGGGTGAGTCAAGTGCCACAAACTCAAGCTTTACAACGCGGAACAGATATTTTAGTAGCTACGCCAGGTAGATTACTCGACTTAATGAATCAGGGATTTATTAATTTAAAAGACATTGAAATTTTTGTGTTGGATGAAGCCGATCGTATGCTTGATATGGGTTTTGTGCATGATGTAAAACGCGTTATCACAAAGCTTCCACAAAAAAGACAAACGCTTTTCTTTTCGGCAACCATGCCAATGGAAATACAATCGCTTGCAAATGCTATTTTAACAGACCCCGAAAAAGTAGAAGTTACACCGGTTTCTTCAACCGCCGATACCATTCAGCAATCTTTATTTTATGTAGACAAAGCCAATAAAAAATCGTTATTGAATTTTATTTTAGAAGATAAAGAAATTAAATCTGCGCTTGTATTTACCCGTACCAAACATGGCGCGGATAAAGTGGTAAAGGATTTGATTAAAATAAACATAAAAGCTGAAGCCATTCACGGCAACAAATCTCAAAATGCTCGCCAACGTGCATTATCAAATTTTAAAGACAGAACCACGCGTGTATTGGTGGCTACGGATATTGCCGCAAGAGGTATTGATGTGGATGAACTTACACACGTGATCAATTATGAATTGCCGAATATTCCTGAAACTTATGTGCATCGTATAGGCCGAACCGGTAGAGCGGGATTAAGTGGTATTGCATTCTCTTTTTGTGAAGAAGAAGAAGTAGCATACTTAAAAGACATTCAAAAGTTGATTGGTAAGCCCATTCCCGTAAACAGTACGCATTTGTATCATGTTGAATTTAAACCTCAGGGGAAGTTTTCACCTGCGCCAAAAAAGCCACAAGGTGGAAGACCAAACAACAATCGAAAATTCAATAAACCAGCGAATAAATCCTTTTCAAGACAATCATCAAAATAAGGTTGTTTGAAAAAATAAATATAAGGCGGAAGGTAATATGGGATTGAGTTTTAGCTTTTTGGGAGGATTTGATGGGTTGGTTTAAGTCAACATGCGTTAAAAAATCGTAATGCTTTACTTGAAATAAAAATAATCTATTTGCATAAATTTGGTATGTTTTGATTAGATAGCGGGAGTTCAGTCTTTTGTTTGAGGAGCAGAAAGAGACCATTTTTTGTACACCCTTCAAACATTAAAACAGACAAAATTATTTCGTAACTTAGGTACATAAAATTTTTAGACATGGTAATCGAAAGAACTAGTAAAGAAATTATAATTAGGCTTCCATCTTACGTTGACACAGACGGACTTCAACGTTTGGTTGACTATTTAACATATAAAGAGGCTACAGCTAAATCAAAAGCCAAACAATCTGACGTGGACGCATTAGCAATGGAAGTTAAAAAAGGTTGGTGGACAAAAAACAGAAGTCGTTTTATTAAATGAAAATTGTTGTTGACACCAATATTATTTTTAGTGCGCTACTAAATTCAAACAGCACAATTGGAGACCTATTATTTAACTCTGATAAGCATTTTGAATTTTATAGTTGTAGTTATATGCGTTATGAAATTAAAAAGCATTGGGAAAAACTCAAAAAGATTTCAAAACTATCAGACGAACAATTACAAGTTTCTTACACACAAATTCTAACAAAACTAAAATTCGTTAACGAAGAAATAATTCCTGTAGAAACGTGGTTAGCTTCAGAAGAAATAACAAAAGGAATAGACATCGATGATACTGATTTTGTAGCATTGACAAAATTCTTAAAAGCTACGTTGTGGACTGGTGACAAAGTTCTCTACAAAAGCCTCAAAAAAATTGGCTTTAAAAAAATACTCAAAACAACAGAATTACTTGCACTTCGGACGACTAAAAGCAAGAAGTAAAACTGTATTTAACATCTAATTACTTCCTTTTCAAGACAATCATCAAAATAAGGTTGTTTTTAAAATACAACTAAAGAAAAAAAGATAAAACAATGAATCGTATAAGGACATTAGGAAAAGGAGGCCTTGGGATTGTTTCACTTTATCAAACTTCCGAAGGGGAACAATATGCCGTAAAGCAAATGCTTAATCCTTGGGATGAGAGTCACCATGAACGTTTTAAAAGAGAGATTAAAATTATGGCAAACCTTGTTCATAATAATATCGTCAAGGTTTTAAAATTTAATACAGACAATAACAATCCATGGTATGTAATGCCATATTATCAAGATGGTAGTTTGAGAGAAAAGCTGATGGATATAATTAGTAAGGGTAAAATATTTTCTTCAAAAGGCGCATCTGGTATTATTTACTATCTGGCAGAGGCGTTGCATCACGCTCATAATTTCGGTATTATACATCGGGACATAAAACCGGAAAATATATTGTTCAATGGCAAAGAGCCGTTAATTGCAGATTGGGGTTTAGGAAAGTTCATTCATAAAAAAAGTATAGTACTAACGAATGTCGGACTTGGCACGAAATCTTATTGCTCTCCTGAGCAATGGGAAAATGGAGTTTCTGACAGCCGATCAGATATTTATTCGCTTGGTTTAGTTTATAGGGAATTACTAACAGGGACACTAACGGGTGAAATAAAAGATAAACGAATCAATGACATTGTAAACAAAATGACAGCATTAAGTCCTAATGACCGCTTTCAAAAAATGGAAGAAGTAATGCGAGCCATAAGTTCTTTAAATGAAATATCAACTAGCGAACCAATGAAAGATTTTTGGGAAGGCGTAATTACAACAACAGCTGTGGTTGGGATTGCGCTATTGCTCTCTAAATTATTTGAAAAATAAACCCTCAAATAAATCCTTTTCAAGACAATCATCAAAATAAGATTAATAATCATCAATGATTTTTATCTTTGCTTGAAAAATTTTTAAACATGTTT
>CANFUJ010000056.1 GCA_947450165.1 Chitinophagaceae bacterium | reverse complement strand
TTAGGCTTGAAAGAATTAAAACAACCGCCTTTTTTATTAAACGATACAACTTCAAATAAACAATAAAACCCAGAACTAATTTTGGAAATCAGAAAAGACATATTATGGCGTGTTTATGTATGCTACATTGGCATCATAATCATAGGCATATTGGTACTGGCCAAAACTTTTTACATTCAACAAGTAGAAGGAAAGTTCTGGAGAGGGATGGGAGATAGTTTGCATCTTAAATATATGCCCATCAATGCAGCACGTGGTAGTATTTACAGCGAAGATGGAAACATTTTGAGTACTTCAATTCCAGTTTTTGATGTGTATGTTGATTTCTGTGCTGAGGGATTAAGGGCTAAAAATGGTTTATTGTTTAAAGAAAACATCGATTCTTTAGCGTTAAGAATGAGTCAGGTTTTTGGTGATAAGTCCAAGGAAACGTATAAAAATGATTTGGTATTGGCCTATCAAAATAAAGAACGTTATTATCTGCTCAAGCGTAAGATTTCTTATGATGAAATGAGTTTGATGCGTGAGTTTCCATTGGTTAGATTAGGCAGAAATAAAAGTGGTTTCATTTATGATATTCGTGATAAACGCATTAATCCCTATGTATTATTAGCAAACAGAACCATAGGCCTTTCAAGGAAAGACTCTTCAAAGAATGTTGGACTTGAAAGGACCTATGACAGTTTGCTTCGTGGCGAATCTGGACAAAGATTAATGCGTTATACATCTGGAGCATATATGCCTGTAGAAGGTGCCGAAGTAGATCCAGTAAACGGGAAAGATATAATAACCACATTAGATACCTACATTCAAGATGTTGCCGAAGATGAGCTGATGCAAATGATGGTAGGAAACAATTCGGAGCATGGCAGTGTGATTGTAATGGAAGTTGCTACAGGAAAAATAAAAGCAATTGCCAATTTAGGAAAAGAATCAGAAGGTGTCTATACTGAAAATTTAAATTATGGAATTGGTAAAGCAACAGAACCAGGATCGGTATTTAAACTAGCGACATTATTGAGTTTGCTTGATGATAAATATGTAACTATTGATACCAAAGTTGATTGTGAAGGTGGTGTAAAAAGTTTTTATGGGTTAAAAATAAAAGATTCACATAAAGGTACAGGAGTGATAACTGTTAAAGATGCGTTTGCAAGAAGCAGTAATGTTGCTTTTGCGAAATTGGCAAATCAATATTATCAAGATCAACCTATGAAATGGTATCAGCATCTGGATCGTTTTAGATTAACAAAATTAACAGGAATCGATATTGTTGCTTCGTCTGGTAAACCAACCATAAAAAATCCTTCCTCCAAAAGTTGGGGCAAAACAACCATACCTTTTATGGCACATGGTTACGAAGAGTTGGTTACCCCTTTGCACATGCTGATGCTTTATAATGCAGTAGCAAACAATGGTAAAATGATGAAACCATATTTGGTGAACTCAGTTAAAGAAAATGGTATTGAAGTTCAAAAATTTGTACCGGAAGTATTGGTAGATAAAATATGCAATGATGAGGCAATTGTTCAAGCTAAAGCATGTTTGAGAGCCGTTGTGGATAGCGCTCATGGTACAGGGTATAAAATATTAACAGATTCAAATTATTCAATTTCTGGTAAAACAGGTACTGCTGTATCCGCTTTAAACAATACGGGTTACAACAAAGGCAATAAAATTTATCAATCGTCTTTTATTGGTTTTTTCCCTTCAGAAAATCCCAAATACTCGATAGCTGTTGTTATTCAAAACAACAATCAGTCAAAACAGTATTATGGTGCTTTGGTTGCTGGTAAAGTTTTTAAAAAAGTAAGCGATCGCATTTATAACCATTTTTTGAGTAAACCTAATTTTAAAAATGAAGCAAATTTAGACACTTCAGTTCATTATTATTTTGGTATAAAAAACGATATGCAATCCATTTTTTCTGGACTTGGTATCACATACGCAGATTCACAAGCTTCAGGATTATGGCGCAACGCTAGTTTATCGGGTAAGAAAGCAACACTTGCAGAACCTACAGCATTAAATACTTCAAATAACATAATGCCCAATTTGGTGGGAATGGGTTTGAAAGATGCATTGTATTTATTGGAAAATAAAGGACTAACGACAACCATTAGTGGAAAAGGAAAAGTAATTAGTCAAAGTTTGTATCCAGGTACTTCATTTAAAAAAGGTCAAAAAATAATATTAATGCTCAATTAAGGGCAAAAGATTATGCTAAAAGATATTCTATATAAAGTAAACATGATTTCTATTTCCGGTAATACGGATTTAGAAATCAAGAATCTGCAAACAGATTCTAGAGCAGTTACTTTAGGTAGTTGTTTTGTAGCCATAAAAGGCGTTTCAGTTGACGGACATGATTATATAAATACAGCCATACAAAATGGTGCAGTAGCCATTATCTGCGAATGCTTACCTCTGCAACTTCAAGATAATGTAACTTATGTGGAAGTTAAAAACACTGCACAAGCTTTAGGGATGATGTGTCATCATTTTTATGGTGAACCATCATCTCATTTAAAAGTTGTTGGCGTAACTGGTACAAACGGGAAAACAACGATTGCCACATTACTTTGGAAATTGTTTACATCGCTTGGATATACTTGTGGTTTAATCAGCACAGTTCAAAATCAAATTGGAGATGATGTTATTGAATCTACACACACCACACCCGATGCGATTCAATTAAATGAATTGTTGAAAAAAATGGTTGACCGTGGTTGTACACATGTTTTTATGGAATGTAGTAGTCATGCTATTCATCAACAACGTATCGCAGGTGTTGAATTTACAGCTGCCGTATTTAGCAACATTACACATGATCATTTGGATTACCATAAAACATTCGATGCATACATTCAAGTAAAAAAATCTTGGTTTGATGATTTGCCAAAAGATGCCATTGCCATTTCTAACGCTGATGATAAAAGAGGTTCTGTGATGCTTCAAAATTGTAAAGCAAAAAAATTCTATTACAGTTTAAAAACGCTTGCAGATTTTAAAGGAAAAATTTTAGATAATGCACTTTTAGGGTTACACATGAATATCAATGATACCGATGTTCATTTTAAATTGATTGGCGAATTCAATGCATATAATATTCTTGCTGTTGTAGGCGTAGCATTAAGTTTGGGCGAAGACAAATATCAAGTGCTTCAACATTTAAGTATGCTAACTGGTGCTGAAGGCCGATTTGATTATACAGTAAGTGCAAAAGAAAATATTGTTGGAATTGTAGATTACGCGCATACTCCAGATGCATTATTAAATGTATTGGTAACCATAAAAAATTTACGTCAAGGTGAACAAAAAATCATTACCATAGTTGGTTGTGGTGGAAATAGAGATGCGGCAAAAAGACCTTTAATGGCTGAAGTAGCTTGTCAATATAGCGATAAAGTGATTCTGACTTCTGATAATCCAAGATTTGAATCACCCGATGAAATATTAAAACAAATGGAAGCTGGTGTAAATGTGGTTAGCAGAAAAAAATGCCTAACCATTAGTGATAGAAAAGAAGCCATTAAAACAGCCATCAGTTTTGCGAATCATGCTGATATTGTTTTAATCGCAGGAAAAGGTCATGAAAAATATCAAGATGTAAATGGTGTAAAACATCCATTTGATGACAAGTCTGTATTAATGGAGATGCTTGAACTTTTAGAAAAATAAAACGATAAAAAAGAATAATTATGTTATATCACTTTTTTGAATGGCTGTCTAAAGAAGGTTACCGGTTTGCTGGTGGCGGTCTTTTTCAGTTCATCACATTCAGGGTGATGCTGGCTTTGATTCTTTCATTGATTATAACAACAATTTTTGGAAAGAAAATTATTCTTTTTTTACAAAACAAACAATTGGGTGAAACGGTAAGAGATTTGGGATTGGAAGGTGAGAAACAAAAAATGGGCACACCAACAATGGGTGGTATCATCATTATTTTGGCAATAATTATTCCTACTTTGTTGCTCGCTAATTTAGATAAAGTTTACATCAGATTGATGTTGCTTTGTACAGTTTGGCTAGGTGCTATTGGTTTTATTGATGATTATTTGAAAATCAGAGCAAAAAAAATTGCTAAAGAAAAAGGAATTGACTTCAAAAAAACAAACGCAGATGGGCTAGCTGGAAAGTTTAAAATATTTGGACAAGTAATGCTTGGGATAGTTGTTGGTGCCACACTTTATTTTAATCAAAGTGTTGTTGTGAAAAGAGAAGTATTAACTGATGTTTCCATTACACAAAACGATAGTTCATTAAACAAATCGAAATTTGAAATTATCAATATTAATGGGAAAAAGCGCGTGTTTACAAATGCAAAAAATGTAATTACAACCATACCATTTGTGAAAGGTCACGAATTTAATTATGCCAAATTATTGCCGCAATCATTAGAACAATATACTTACATCATTTATATTCTAATTGTGATTTTTATTGTAACGGCTGTTTCCAATGGAGCAAACATTACTGATGGTTTAGACGGATTGGCAACAGGTGTAAGTGCCATTATTGGAATATGCTTAGGCATTTTCGCTTATGTTAGTGGTAATATAAAATTTGCTGAGTACTTAAACATTATGTACATACCCAATTTAGGAGAGCTATCTATTTTCATTGCAGCATTTGTAGGGGCTTGTATCGGATTTTTATGGTACAATGCTTATCCAGCACAGGTTTTCATGGGAGATACCGGTAGCCTTGCATTAGGCGGAATTATTGCAGCACTAGCCATAATCGTTAGAAAAGAATTATTGATACCAATTTTTTGTTCTGTGTTTTTAATTGAAAATATGAGCGTAATGATACAGGTGGGATATTTTAAATACACCAAAAAGAAATATGGTGAAGGAAGGCGCGTCTTTTTAATGAGCCCTTTACATCATCATTATCAAAAAAAGGGATTTCACGAGAGTAAGATTGCGGTGAGGTTTTGGATTGTTACAATTCTAAGTGTAGCGCTTGCCATTGTAACTTTAAAAATGAGATAACAAACGGATTTATTTAATTATAAAGTTAGTCATCAACCCTAAGAAACTAAAAAGCAACCCATTAAGTTCGATGCTTTTGAAGAACCTTTTTTAAATCAATCTATAGGCAATTGCTTATGATTGTTTTAGAAAAAATCCTAACAAAAAATGACATCTCTGTGTTAGCAACGGCGTGTCATATCTATTGGTTTTAATTGCCAGGAATTGTATTGTAAGAACCATGTTCTAATACATTTTAAAAGTGATTTTTACCCTTAGAAAACAAACCCAGTTTTAATCCGTACCCTTTTTAACAAATTGAAATAACAAACATTAAAAGTTAGCATTCTGTTTTATGTCAACAAAATTAATCATACTCGGAGCTGGAGAAAGTGGCATCGGTGCCGCCCTTCTTGCCAAGCAAAAAGGATATGATGTTTTTGTAAGTGATGCAGGAGTTATTGGTGAAAAATATGTACAAGAATTAATCAATAACGGAATTCCATTTGAGCAATCTGGACATAATGAAGCATTGATTTTGAGTGCATCTGAAGTTGTTAAGAGCCCTGGCATACCTGAAAAATCAGCTATTGTACAAAAAATCAGATTAAACAACATTTCATTAATTAGCGAAATTGAATTTGCCTATAGATATGCAGATGGAAGTAAAATCATTGCTATTACAGGAAGTAACGGAAAAAGTACTACTACTGCATTGACCTATCATATTTGCAAAACGGCAAATCAAAACTGTGCAATGGTTGGAAACATCGGTTTATCTTTTGCTCGACAGATAGCTCAAGATCCTAAAGATTTATACATCATTGAAATAAGTTCATTTCAATTGGATGACATTAAAAATTTCAGACCAGATGTAGCGATACTTACAAATATTACAGAAGATCATTTAGATAGATACCAATATAAATTGGAAAACTATGTAAACAGTAAGTTTAGAATTGTAGAAAATCAACGTCAATCAGATGTATTCATTTATAATCTTGATGACGAAGTATCCATGAAATATATAACTAAATATAAAATTAATTCAATCCAAGCTCCCATTACTATGAGAAAAGAATTGCCACAAGGCGCCTACTTAACTAACGCGAAAATATGTCTTAAATGGAAAAGTGAAGAAGTAGAAATGAACGTATCTGATTTTGCTGTAAAAGGTAAACACAACTTATACAATAGTATGGCAGCAAGTATGGCTGTAACGGCTATAGATATTCGCAAAGAAAAAATTAGAGAAGCACTCCAGACTTTTGAAAGCTTGGAACATCGCATGGAAAAAGTAGCTACCATAAAAGGCGTTGAATTTATCAATGATAGCAAAGCTACAAATGTTAATAGCACTTGGTTTGCACTTGAAAGTATGACAAAACCTGTGATATTGATTTTGGGTGGAGTAGACAAAGGAAATGATTATAGCCTTCTTAAAGAAATGGTTTCAGAAAAAGTAAAAGCCATTGTATGTATGGGTACAGATAATTCAAAGATTGAAGAAGCTTTTTCAGATATCATTCCGCTTATTGTACATACACAGAGTGCTGAGGAAGCGGCCAATACAGCATTTCAAATTGCAAATAAAGGTGAAGCAGTTTTGTTGAGTCCGGCTTGTGCTAGTTTTGATTTGTTTAAAAATTTTGAAGATAGAGGCAATCAATTTAAAGCAGCAGTAAGAAATTTATAATCATATTTTAGAAGGTACATCACTTTTTATGCAAGAGACAATAGAAAAAGTAAAACGATTTTTTAACCCAGGTTTAAATAATGATTTAGACAACTCAGCTCCATTTAAAATTGGTGATGTTGGAAATAATCTTGTTGTAAAAACAAAAGGAGATCGTGTTATATGGTCTATTGTTATTATTCTTACAATGGCTAGTTTGCTTTTGGTTTATAGTAGTACGGGTTCATTGGCATATAGGATGAGTAGAAGCGCTGAAAGTTATTTATTCAAGCAGTTTGCATTTATTATAGTAGGGTTATTGTTGATTTATTTTTTTCATAGAATCAATTATACTTTTTTTTCAAGGTTAGCGCTTATACTTTTTTTGGCTTCAATTCCATTGCTGTTTTACACATTGTTTTTTGGTGTTGAACTTAATGCGGGAAGTAGATGGATTAGACTTCCAGTGATCAATATGACTTTTCAAACTTCTGATTTTGCTAAGTTGGCTTTGTTTATGTACATGAGCAGAATGTTGAGTAGAAAACAATTGGTTATTAAGGATTTTAAAAAAGGGTTTATCCCAATCGTTACACCAGTTATAATTATATGTGCTTTTATTGCGCCTGCTAATTTATCGACTTCGATTTTGGTTTTTGGAACAAGTATGATGCTTATGTTTATTGGAAGAGTAAGTACAAAGCATTTGATGGGAGTAATGTTAGTTGCTTTAATCCCAATTGTATTACTTGTTGTTATTGCTGTTTCTACGTATAATAAAGAAACAAAAAAGGGCAATGAATTACCAGTTGCTTTGAGGATTGCGCGCATCCCAACATGGATAGGCAGAATTCAAACTTTTTTATACGTTCAAAAAGAAGATGATAGCGAAAAATCTTATCAAAATAATCAAGCAAAAATTGCTGTAGCTAACGGTGGTTGGTTTGGCCGCGGTCCTGGAAATAGTTTGCAAAGAAATTTTTTACCGCATTGCTACAGTGATTTTATTTATGCCATAATCATTGAAGAATATGGTTTTGTAGGGGCTACATTTATGTTGATGATTTATTTGTTGTTCTTATTTAGATGTATTCGATTGTATAAAAAATGTCCATTTGCATTTGGTGCATTTCTGGCACTAGCGTTAAGTTTTACTTTGGTTATTCAAGCAATTGCGAATATGGGTGTTAATGTAAGTTTGTTGCCAAATACAGGAGTAACACTTCCATTGGTGAGTATGGGCGGTAGTAGTTTATGGTTTACTTGTATGTCGATTGGCATTATTTTAAGTGTTGCAAGAAATGTTGAACAACAAGAAGGGTCGCAACTTAAAAATATAGAAGCAGCGGCAGCAGCTGAAACCGAATCAAAAGAAACAGAATCGAATAATAGTTAATTGAATAGATAAACGGCATGGGCAAAAGATTTATAATAGCAGGAGGTGGAACAGGAGGGCATATTTTTCCGGCTATAGCTATTGCTCAAATGCTTAAAAAAAAATCGCCTGATTCAAGTTTTTTGTTTGTTGGTGCGAAAGGGAAAATGGAAATAGAAAAAGTTCCTCAGGCGGGATTTGAAATAGAAGGCTTAACCATAGCGGGTTTTAAGAGAAGTTCTTTGATAAAAAATATTGGGTTGCCCATAAAGCTGATTCAAAGTTTTATTCAGGTTTCTCAAATATTTAAAAAATTCAAACCAGATGCGGTAATCGGTGTTGGTGGATATTCTAGTTTTCCAGTTTTAAGATTCGCACAGTCTAAAGGTATTCCAACCTTTATTCATGAGTCGAATTCTTTTGCAGGGAAATCGAATCAGATGTTGGGTAGAAATGCTACAAAAATTTTTACAGCAACGGATGGGATGGAATTGTTTTTTCCAAAAGATAAAATAATTGTTAGTGGGAATCCGGTGCGTGCCTCGATAATTAATCGTAAAGTGTCAACCGAAGAAGGGTTACAACATTTTGGATTGGATAAAAATAAAAAAACAATTTTTAGTGTTGGCGGTAGTTTGGGCGCACAGAGTATAAATGAAGCTATTTTGAAAAATCTTCATTTTTTTGAAAATGGAAATGTGCAATTGATTTGGCAAACCGGAAAATCGTTTTATAATCAAGCATTAGAAAGATGTAAAGGGTTTGAAAATATTGTGGTAAAAGATTTTATAACACAAATGGAATATGCTTATGCAGCAGCTGATGTAGTGATTAGTAGAAGTGGAGCAATGGCTGTTTCGGAGTTGTGTATAATTGGTAAACCAGTTTTTTTTGTGCCTTTCCCTTTTGCAGCAGAAAATCATCAAATGGTAAATGCTAAAAAAATTGTAGAAAAAAATGCGGCTTTGGTTATGGAAGATAAAGATGCTTCGGAAAAATTAATGCCTGAAGTATTTGAGTTGCTTAATAATAATGATTTACAAAATAAATTAAAACAAAACATATCAAAACTTGGCGTTTTAAACGCTGATGAAATTATAGCCAATCAAATATTGGATATTATAAAATAAAAATGACGGATCAAAAAAACCATATCAACACTTTTATTAAAGAGGTTTCATTAGGTGAAGCTAAAGATAAACGTGTTTACTTTTTAGGCATTGGTGGCATTGGTATGAGTGCAATCGCTCGTTATTTTAAAAGCAGAGGTTTAATCGTTAATGGTTATGATAAAACAGAAACAGCATTAACCTTGAAACTTATTGAAGAAGGATTTGGGATTCATTATACAGATGATGTAAACCTAATGGATAAGGAAGCGAGTTTGTTTATTTATACACCGGCAATCCCTAAAAATCATTCAGAGTTTAATTACTTAATTGACAATGGATTTCCGGTTTATAAAAGAAGTGAAGTGCTTGGCATGATTATTAACTTATCGTATAATGTTTGTGTTGCAGGTACGCATGGAAAAACGACCACAAGTTCAATGATAGCACATGTTTTACGTGATAGCGATTTTGGGTGTAACGCTTTTTTAGGTGGAATCACTTCAAATTATAACACCAATTTTTGGACGAGTGAAAAGAATGTTTGTGTAGCTGAAGCAGATGAATATGATAGAAGCTTTTTGAAATTAACGCCTGATGTTGCTGTCATTACATCAATAGATCCAGATCATTTGGACATTTATGAAAACGAACAAAATTTTATTGATGCTTTTGTTTCATTCAGCCAAAAGGTAAAACCAGGTGGGTTGCTAATCATCAAAATGGGATTGGATAAATCACATGAATCTGAAAATAAACTAACGTATAGCGTAGACGATAATAAATCCGATTGTTTTGCATTTAATACGATGCATAAAAATGGTTCTTACTATTTTGATGCTCAAATTAAAAATCAAGTTGTGAAAGGGCTTTCGTTGCATATGGGTGGAATGCATAATTTAGAAAATGCAATAGCGGCTATTGCTGTAGCAAAACATTTGAATATTTCGGATGAAAAAATCGTTCATGCTATAGCTAATTTTAAAGGGGTAAAAAGAAGATTTGAATATATCGTACAAACGCCTGCGTTAGTAATGATTGATGATTATGCACATCACCCTCAGGAGTTGAGTGCATTGATTCAGGGCGCAAAGGGTTTATTTGCAGATAAAAAATGTACGTTGATTTTTCAACCTCATTTATATTCTCGAACAAGAGATTTTGCAACAGGGTTTGCATCGGTTTTAAATATGGCGGATGAGGTTTTTTTATTGCCCATTTATCCGGCAAGAGAATTGCCAATTGAAGGGGTAAATAGCGAAATGATTGCAGCGTTGATGAATAACCCAAAAGTGAAATGTTGTTCAAAAACAGAAATTGTAGAGATTATAAAACAGAAATTAGAAGCAGGAGAAATAGAAATGTTGATTACAGCAGGAGCCGGTGATATCGACACGTTAGTAGAGCCTTTAAAAAACACATTAATCAAATAGTTGACACAATGAAATCAATTAAAGAATTAAACATAAAAAAAATACTGGTTGTATTCTTGTGGATTTGCTTGGGTTTAGCCAGTTTGACTTTATTGGTTAGTGGAATTCATAAAAAAGACAACAGTGTTTGTAAAGGTTATGAAATTGAAATCATTGGTATTAATAACAATTTCTTTATTGGGAAAACAGAAATTCTAGAAATTTTGGAAAAAGTGGCGGGAAAACAAATCAAAGGACAAGCCATAAATAAATTGAATTTGCTAGAGATGGAAAATCAAATAAAAAAAGATGTTTGGATAAGTAAAGCAACTTTATATTTTGATAAAAATGATATTTTAATGGTTAAGGTGGAAGAGAAAAATCCTATTGCTAGAGTTTTTTCAAATCAAGGAACTTCATTTTATATAGATCATAGTTTAAACATGTTGCCATTAAGCAAAACGCATTCTGCACGACTTCCTGTTTTTACAAACTTCCCATCGGCATTAAAAGTGCTTTCAAAAAAAGATAGTGCATTATTGAATAACATAAAAGAGATGAGTTTGTATATTCAAAACGATCCGTTTATAATGGGAATGATTGATCAGGTTGATATTACTGCTTCAAATAAATTCGAGTTGATTCCAAAATTGGGAGATCAAGTTATTTTATTTGGCGACGCAACAAATATTGAAAAGAAGTTCGATAAGTTGAAATTGTTTTATAAAAATGTGATTTCGGTAAAAGGGTGGAAAAAATACAGTAAAATAAATCTAGAGTACGATAACCAAATTGTGGCATCTATACTGGGTGTAGAAGAGCAAGTTGCTGATTCTTTAAAGACAATGAAAATGATTAAAGAATTTGCTGAATACTCTGCAAAAATGTCAAGTGATACCTCATCATCATTGCAACAAGACGATGAAAAAAATACAGTTAATGAATCTATGATTTTAAATTCAATTGCAAGGGATGATGAACCAGAAGAATCAAATATATTGATTACAGAAACAAAAAATCCTACAGCAAAACAACTTGCAAATTCAAACGCAAACAATCCCAATACATCTAAAAAAGTTGAGCATCCTAAAAAAATAGTTCTTGCTAAGGATACAAACAAAGATGAGAAGTCAACACCAAAAGTTGTAAAAAAAGAAGCAACGAAAACAGGGGTAAAAAACAACACAGGCAAGAATACAAAACCTAAATTAGTAAAGCCCAATATAAAACCAACAACAAATAATGAGTACTAAAAAATTAATAATAAAAAACAATCACATTTAAAATAAAAAACAAACACACAAACAATTATGCAACACGAACAACCCATTATTGTAGGCCTAGATATAGGAACTACTAAAATCGCAGCCATTGCTGGTAGAAAAAATGAATTTGGAAAACTCGAAATCTTAGGTTTCGGACGCGCCAATAGTAATGGCGTACAACACGGAATGGTTTTGAATATTGACCAAACCATAAAGGCCATTCAAACTGCATTAGAAAGATGTATTGAAAGCAATCCTGCGTTGGAGTCGGAGATACATGAAGTTTATGTTGGTATTGCAGGCCATCACATTAAAAGTTTACAAACTAGAGGCGATATCGTTCGTCAAAATATTGAAGACGAAATCAGTCAAGAAGAAATTGACAGATTGGTAGCAGATCAATATCGTACCTATATTCCATTGGGCGATCAAATAATCGATGTAATTCCGCAACAATTTACGGTGGATAATCACCCGAATATTCCAAATCCAATTGGATATAGCGGTGTAAAAGTAGGTGCTAATTTTCACATCATTACAGGCGATAAAAATGCAATTAGAAACATTAATCGCAGCGTAGAAAAATCTGGGTTAAAAACAAAAGACTTAGTATTACAACCATTAGCATCAGCAGCTGCTGTAATGAGTGAGCAAGATTTAGAAGCTGGTGTAGCTATCGTAGATATTGGTGGTGGTACAACCGATTTGGCTGTATTTTCTGAAGGTGTTTTAAAATATACCGCAGTTATACCATTTGGTGGCGAAAACATTACCAACGATATAAAATTAGGATTGGGCGTTTTAAGAACTCAAGCTGAAGCCATGAAAGTTCAATTTGGTAGTGCATTGAGCGATCAAACAAAAGCGAATACATTCATTACTATTCCTGGCTTACGTGGAATGGCGCCTAAAGAAATTGCAGTTAAAAACTTGGCAAATATTATTCAAGCGCGCATGAGTGAAATCATGGATTTTGTTACCTATCATTTAAAACAAGTTGGATTAGATAGTCGCTCATTAAATGGGGGAATCATTTTAACAGGTGGAGGTTCTCAATTAAAACATTTATTGCAATTAACAGAGTTCCTAACGGGATTGAATGCACGCATTGGGTATCCTAATGAACATTTATCTGGAGATCATTTAGAAGAGTTGGAAAAACCAATGTACAGTACTTGTATCGGTTTGATTTTAAAAGGGTACAATGACTACGAAAATAAATACAAACCAACTATTGCAGAAGAAGTAAATGAGAAAACATGGAAAAAAGTTGAACATAAAGCAGATGTTCAAATTGAGATTGAAGAGCCTGTAATGGAAACGCCTGTAGCTAAAACTGAAGAACCGGTTACCACAACGCCTGAACGGAAGAAAACGCTAAAAGGATTTTTAGATTCAATAAAAACGGATATCATCAATTTGTTTCAAGAAGAAGATGATAAAAATTTTGAAGAATTTAAAAATCAATAATTTCCAATAATACTAACTAACCCAAAAAAGTTCCGATATGATACAATTTGATTTACCAAAAGAACAATCATCAATTATTAAAGTAATTGGTGTAGGTGGTGGAGGCAGCAATGCGGTAAACCACATGTTTTCACAAAATATAGAAGGTGTAAATTTTATTATTTGCAATACTGATGCACAAGCAATTGCATTAAGTAGTGTGCCAAATAAAATACAATTAGGCCCACATTTAACTCAAGGTTTGGGTGCTGGGGCAAATCCAAATATTGGTCGCCAAGCTACAGAAGAAAGTTTAGAAGAAATAAAACGCATTTTGGAAGTGAATACCAAAATGGCATTCATTACTGCTGGAATGGGCGGTGGTACTGGTACTGGAGGTGCTCCCATCATTGCAAAAATTTGTAAAGATTTGGGAATACTTACAGTTGGTATCGTTACAACTCCCTTTGCTTATGAAGGTAAAAAAAGAATTGCCCAAGCTCAAGAAGGCATTGATTTGCTAAAACAAAGTGTCGACACTTTGTTGATCATCAGCAATGACAAGCTTCGTCACCAATTTGGTAATTTAAAAATGAAAGAAGCTTTTGGTCGTGCAGATAATGTTTTAGCAACTGCAGCAAAATGTATTACAGATGTCATCAACAGCACAGGTCAAATCAATGTCGATTTTGCCGATGTATGTACTGTTATGAAAGATGGTGGTGTTGCAATATTAGGAAGCGCATCAGCAGCAGGTGAAAACAGAGCTCAAATTGCCATTGAAAGTGCGCTTACTTCTCCATTGTTAAATGACAATGACATTAAAGGTGCAAAATGGATTTTGATAAACATCAACAGTGCTGAAGGGGATCATGAACATACAATGGATGAAATTGAAATCATTCAAAATTATATCATCTCTCAAGCTGGTGATGAAACAGATGTGATTTTGGGATTGGGCTTTGATAATTCATTAGGAAGTGAAATTAGCATCACATTGATAGCAACTGGCTTTGATCGTAATGATCCTTTTTCAACAACAGATTCTAATGCTAAAAAAGCAGAAGATGACAGAGTTGTTTTGCAACTTGAAACGCCAGTTCAACCAATTGTGTCTATTCCTTTGACTAAAGAAATTGAAAAGGTGATTGAAAATCAAGTGGAAGAAAAAATCTTGTTGCC
>CANFUJ010000055.1 GCA_947450165.1 Chitinophagaceae bacterium | reverse complement strand
ATACAAAGCATCAATGGTAATATCTGGTGAGATACCTGGTGCTAATTCTATAATGATTTCGATATCAGCAGCAGTGTGATCGAGTACTTTTTTTATTTTAATTTTTCCTTGATCATTTGCTTTAACGATACTTTCCATCAATTGCGTGGTTGTAACGCCGAAGGGTACACTACGAATAACCAATGTTTTTTTATCTTGCTCTTCTATGCTAGCTCTTACACGAATTTTACCACCACGTTTGCCTTCCATGTAATTCGAAGCATCCATCATTCCGCCTGTTTGAAAATCAGGTAAAATATCGAATTTCTTCCCTTTCAGATATTTAATTGAAGCATCAATTAATTCACAAAAATTATGAGGTAATATTTTAGTTGCCAAACCAACGGCTATCCCTTCGGCTCCTTGAGCCAATAATAAAGGAAATTTCATGGGTAAGGTTATCGGTTCATTTTTTCTTCCATCATAACTCAATTGCCAATTGGTGGTTTTGGCATTAAAAGCCACTTCCAGTGCGAATTTGCTTAAACGAGCTTCGATATATCTGGCCGCAGCCGCATCATCCCCCGTTCTTACATCACCCCAGTTACCTTGTGTTTCTATTAAAATATCTTTTTGACCAAGGTTCACAATGGCATCTCCAATACTGGCATCTCCATGCGGATGATACTGCATACTTTGACCGATGATGTTTGCCACTTTATTAAAACGACCATCATCCATTTCTTTCATGGCATGTAGGATTCTGCGTTGAACCGGCTTTAAACCATCTTCAATTGCAGGAACTGCACGTTCTAATATAACATAGCTTGCATAATCTAAAAACCAAGTTTTATATTGTCCGCTAACTCCTTTGTCGCTATGACTGTATTCCTCTTTTATTTTTTTTGTTGCCATATTTAACCAATTGTCTTAATCTTCTTTTGAATGATATTTAATTTCAAAATCCTTCATCATATTTATTTCTCCTTGAACAGCAAATAAATCCATTGCCAACATTACTTTCAAACGCCATAACAAATAAGCTGAACTTGTTGTTTCTTTTGCTTTTGAAGAAAAGTTATTGATGATTTTACCGGCTTTTTGCCAATCAGGCATGATGTATTTTTTTAACTCTCCATCATAAAAGTCATAATCAAACTGAGCGAGTTTTTTCCCGCCTTCTAAAATGCGAACCCCTTTGTTTTCATTACAAAGTTTTGTCCATTCATCAGGGTCAACTTCAAATTCACTAGGAGTAATTTCTCTAGCCAGTTTTTTTGCTTTTAAAAATTCTTTTGCAGGAATTTGAGATAACCAAGTTGGATAAAAAATGTTTCCTTTTTCATTGATGAAAGGAAGATTGTTTAGGTAAAGGATAAATACTCGACCTTGAAATTCTTTCATAAACGGAAGTAGCCAATAATAGCCACTTACATTTTGTTTGTTTTGTGCTGCCCAAATCCATATGATTTCATTTTCATTATCGCGCATGGCATTTACCAGATTTTGTGCCGTTTCATTGTCGTCTTTTTCAATGCTAGAAACTTTGGGTTCAAAATCTCCCCCATTCAAAACTGTTTTCCACCAATGGTTTCGTGCTTCAATGCCTTCTTCGGCATAAATATTTTCTAGAGGACCAACAGAATAATCATCTTTTATTAAAACAACTTCGCCAGATAGAGATCCATCTAATTCAATTGCCGATTTCAAAACTGCAATATCTGGCTCATTAAAAACAACATGTATCATTTTGTATTTTTTAAATTCTATTTAGTAATGTTTGAAAATTATTTTGAAACTTCTTCCACCAAATCAAGCTCTACTTTTAAATTATCAATAATAAAATCCTGACGCTGAGGTGTGTTTTTCCCCATGTAGTATTCTAGTAAATTTTGAATGTGTTCGCCTGTTTCCATAATTACAGGTTGAAGTTTCATATCAGCACCAATGAAACGGGCAAATTCACCAGGACTAATTTCACCCAAACCTTTGAAACGGGTTATTTCGGGCTTTGTGCCCAATTTTTTCATGGCTGCTTGCTTCTCAGTTTCGTCGTAACAATAAATGGTTTCTTGTTTATTACGTACCCTAAATAAAGGTGTTTCTAAAATATACACATGTCCATTCTTTACCAAATCAGGGAAAAATTGTAGGAAGAATGTCATCAACAATAATCGAATATGCATCCCATCAACATCGGCATCGGTAGCAATGATGATGTTGTTGTAACGTAAACCTTCATATCCTTCTTCAATATTCAAAGCATGTTGCAACAGGTTAAACTCTTCGTTTTCGTAAACTACTTTTTTGGTTAAACTAAAGCAATTCAAAGGCTTACCACGCAAACTGAAAACGGCTTGTGTATTTACATTGCGTGCTTTTGTGATCGATCCACTAGCACTATCTCCTTCGGTAATAAAAATGGAAGATTCTTTTTGTTTTTCAATGATGGTATCTTTTTCTTTACCAGTTGGTTCATCGTTGTAATGGTACTTGCAATCGCGCAATTTCTTGTTGTGTAAATTGGCTTTCTTAGCCCTTTCATTTGCAAGCTTTTTTATACCGGCTAATTCTTTTCTTTCTCTTTCATTTTGTTCGATGCGCTTTTTCATGGCATCAGCAACAGTTGGATTGCGGTGTAAAAAATTATCCAATTCGCGCATTAAAAATTCGCCAACAAAATTTTTCATACTTGGGCCATCCTCATAAACCGTTTGAGAACCCAATTTTGTTTTTGTTTGACTTTCAAAAACGGGCTCTTGTACACGAACTGAAATCGCGGCACAAATACTGCCTCTGATATCTGTAGCATCATAATCTTTCTTAAAAAACTCTCGAATCGTTTTTACAAACCCTTCTCTGAATGCAGCTAAATGCGTACCACCTTGTGTGGTGAATTGTCCGTTTACAAAACTGTAATACTCTTCACCATAGCCATTTCCGTGGGTAAATGTAACCTCGATATCTTCTCCTTTTAGATGAACAATGGGATAACGAATTTCATCCTGATTTACTTTACTCGCCAATAAATCATACAATCCATTTTTACTCACATATCGCTTGCCGTTTAAGTTCATCACCAATCCAGCATTCAAATAACAGTAGTTCCAAAATTGTTTGTCTAAATATTCTTGTACAAAATGAAAGTTTTTGAAAACGGTATCATCTGGCACAAAAGTTACAAAAGTGCCATTGCTTTCTTTTGTACTGATTTCTTTATGTTCTTTTAATAAAATGCCTTTTTCAAATTCAGCTGTTTTTTCTTTTCCGTCGCGATAAGCCGTTACTTTAAAATGATTGCTTAATGCATTTACCGCTTTTGTACCCACCCCATTTAAACCCACACTTTTTTGAAACGCTTTACTATCGTATTTAGCCCCTGTATTTATTTTACTTACCACATCCACCACTTTTCCTAAAGGAATTCCTCTACCATAATCTCGAACAGAAATTGAATTTCCATTTATGGTAACATCTACATTTTTTCCATAGCCCATGGTGTGCTCATCGATGCAGTTATCAATTACCTCTTTAATAAGTACATAAACGCCATCATCTGGACTGCTGCCATCTCCCAATTTACCGATATACATACCCGGACGTAAACGAATATGCTCTCTCCAATCCAAACTTTTTATACTGTCTTCATTATACGCAAATAGATCTTTTTCAGTCATGGAAATTGTATATTAATCAATTACAAAAAAACAAGTCATTTTAGCTTGCGAATGTAACTTATTGTAGTTGTTTTGTGTTAGGTTGATTTATCCACAAATTTGCAATAATGTGTGTAAAACAAAACTATTTACACGAATTGATTAGTTTTGGAAATATTATTCATGTTTAAATTATTTTTATCCAAATAGAAATCAATAAAGAAACGATTGCAAGTAAGGCATTAACCAATCAGCATGAAAATGATGCTTTTAGGCAGTTTTTAAAAAATAGGGATTCAGAAAAAATAGATCAGATTGTATTTGAACTTAATGCTGAAATAGAACCAAAAATAGATTGTACACAATGTGGCGCTTGTTGTAAAGGATTGATGATAAATGTTACGCAACCTGAATCAGAATCGGTAGCCCAGTATTTTGACATGCCCGTAAAAGCGTTTAAAGAAAAATATATTGAGGAAGGCGAAAGCGGATTAATGATAATCAACACAATTCCTTGTCATTTTTTAAATGATTCTAAATGTACGATTTACGAACAACGTTTTAATGAATGTAGGGCTTTTCCGCATTTGGATAAACCCAATTTTAACGACCGATTGTTTGGAACACTAATACACTATAGCATTTGTCCAATTATTTATAATGTGGTAGAGCAATTAAAAATAAAAATGCAATTCTTTAATAATCAATCAATAACAGAAAAAATATGAATTTAAATTTAACGAATAAAAATGCTTTGGTGTGTGGTAGCTCACAAGGTTTGGGATTAGCTTCTGCAGTAGAGATTGCTTTGTTGGGCGCAAATGTAACTTTAATGGCTAGAGATGAAGAGAAATTAAAAGTAGCTTTAACCAAATTAGACACTTCAAAAGGACAAACGCACGATTATATTGTTGCTGATTTTTCGAATGCGCATAACGTTCAAACGGCAATAAATTCATATTTAGAAAATGGGAAAACAATTCATATTCTAATTAATAATACTGGTGGACCAGCAGGCGGAAAAGCCATTGATGCAAAAGTGGATTCGTTTGTGGAAGCTTTCAATAATCATTTGGTATGTAATCATATCCTTACGCAAGCGGTGGTAAAAGGAATGAAGGAGGCAGGGTTTGGCCGAATTATAAATGTGATTTCTACTTCTGTAAAACAGCCGATAGCAGGATTGGGCGTAAGCAATACCATTAGAGCGGCTGTAGCCAATTGGAGCAAAACATTATCTGTGGAGTTGGGAGGCTTTGGCATTACGGTAAATAATGTGCTTCCAGGATTTACCCAAACAGTTCGCGCTGATTATGTTATTGATAAAAAATCGAAAGACTCAGGCAAGTCGCCAGAGCAAGTAATGCAAGAATTGGTTTCAGAAATACCAGTTGGTCGAATTGGACAACCTGAAGAATTTGGTGCGGCAGTTGCATTTTTATGTTCGCCTGCTGCGGCTTATATCAATGGCATTAATCTTCCAGTAGATGGTGGAAGAACGGGATGTTTATAATTAAAAGACATTCAAAGTTCCATTTTCCAAATTTCAAATACAATTTAAAACCTTGGACATTTCGATTGATAAGTGGGGTCGTAAATATGATTGGGTGAAAATGCTTTATACGACATCGTCAGCTCTACTCCACCTCTATGTTGAGATGCAGGAACCAATTTACCTACATTGATATCATAAGTAGTCCCAAAACTAAACTTATAATAATCTAATTTTATTACGGGAATAATGGCATCATTTAATCTATAAAACAAACCACCTGAAATACTAATATTTTCTTCATCTTCAGTTTGAACTAAATCGTGTGTAACCATCACGCCACCTTGACCTTGAGCAGCACCACCTTGTTTAAATAAATCCAAATAAAAAGTTGCTCGATCATAATCACTTGTTGGTGTGGTATAACCTGCATTAATAACATATTTTGGATTAAGCTTGAAATCATTTTGTGGTTGAAATGACACTCTAGGTTTTGTAAAATGAAACAGCCCAAATCCCAAATAATAAGATGAAGATTGTCCAGATTCACCACTGATGCTAATTCCAGCTGTTGGATCCCAATAGGTCAATTTAGTGTTGGTGAGGGTTTGATGTGTAGGGTTTGTTGCACTGAAAGAACCGCCCAAATATTGATCATCAAATTGTAGCTTGGTCGGATCAAATTGCTGCATTACTGGACCTGCCATAAAAGCGGCTGAAATAAATGTGTTTTTATTTTCGCTTAATGACTTATGATAATTTAAAAATGGGAAAAATTGTGTTCTACTTAATTTCGAATCGCCAGCCATATCATTTGTAGCTTGAAATCCAAATGTTACAAAATCACCAGATTGATATGAAACCATTTTTTTGAATTCAGCTCCCAATGCAATGGTTTTAAAAGGAACAGTTACGCTTTGCCATTGATTTCTAAATCCAGAGGTTACTCGAACGTCGCCTTTAAATAATCCAGCAATCGCAGGATTTCTCAAAACAGGCAAATCGTAAAATTGTGAAAAATTGATGTCTTGCGCTTTTGATAATTTTGATAAAATGAGTACAAAAAGAATGATGAATAATGAGGTGTAAATTTTGTTTTTCATAGTCGGTATTTATTTTAAAATCGTTGTATTCCCTTTGTGAAAATATACAGTGCCATTGTCACAAGTAACTTCTGCGATATAAACATAAACATCAGGTGTTGCAGGTACGCCATTTACTTTTCCATTCCAACCATATTTAGGATCGTTTGGTTGAAAATGTTGCTTTTCAAAAACTACATTTCCCCATCTGTTGAAAACCCTAAACGATTTTACGCTTATTCCAGTTCCTCTTACAATCAACATATCGTTTATGTTGTCTCCATCAGGAGTAAACGCATTAGCTACAAACACTTGTGCATCTTTACAAAACGTTACTATATAAAGCGAATCAACTGCCGTACAACCATATTTATTTTGAACGGTAAGTGTTAGCATTTGATTTCCTGTTATAGTTAACGAAGGATTTGGACAATTATTGCAACTTAATTGATTTGAAGGGCTCCAATTATAAGAAACACTGGTTCCAGATTGAACAGTACTATTTAAAGTTATTACTGATCCTGTTTGTGCACTAATATCTGGGCCTACGTTTACTGAAGGGTTTTGGCCAATCATTAAATAAACAGAAGCCGTATCAGTAAAGCATCCCATAGCATCATAACCCACAACTGTGTAGGTTGTACTAACATTTGGAGTTGCAATTGGATTTGCAATATTTGGATTATTTAAACCAGTAGCTGGTGACCATACGTATCTTGTTGCCCTATTTGCATTTAATTGAATTGATCTTCCCGCACAAACTGTATCATTTGGCGATACAATCATATCAAATGGTTGTGTAACATTTACTTTGATAGAATCTAAACTTCTACAACCACTTGTATTCGTTCCTACGATAAAATAAGTAGTGGAAGATGAAGCTGTAAATACAGGATTTGAGCAATTTGAACAACTTAAGCCATTTACAGGTGACCAAGAATAACTATTTGCACCCGATACACTTAATGAAGCGTTAGAACCCCTGCAAACATTTATATCATTATTTGTAGCCAACCTTGGTATTGGGTTTACAAAAATCTTGAATACTTTTACCAATGCTGAACAATGTGATGGAGTTTCTCCATGTATTTCAATCAATCCAGATTGCGTTTCTGAAGTATGGTTTGTTGCCAAAAATGGCATGATATGTCCAGATCCTCTTGGCGCTAATCCAATTGCAGGATTTGAATTAGTCCATGTATATTGAGTTCCAGCGTTAGGTCCAGTTAAAAATATAGTATCTGTAATTTTTCCATGACATACCACAACATCTAAAATATTATTGATTACTGGAGATGGATTAACATTTATTGAGAAAATGCGTTGAACCGGAGTACATCCATTACTAACTCCAATTACAGTAATTTGCGCATTTACAATTACAGAACTATTATTTACAGCTGTGAAAGGTGCTATATTCCCTACTCCACTTGCCGCTAGTCCAATGTTTGTGTTTGTATTGTTCCAAGTATATGTAGCACCTGAAACGTTACCTAAAAATTGAATTTGATTTATAGTTTGACCAGGACAAACTTCAAGATTTGCTGGTTGTTGAAATGTCAAGCTAGGATTTACTTGTATATTAAAACTATGACTAATTGCAGGACAATTCAAATAAGAAGCAGTAACAATTATGTTTGCATTTGCGATTACATTACCAGCATTTGTAGCCACAAACGGAAGGATATTTCCTGTTCCTGAGCTAGACAAACCTATGCTAGTATTGTTGTTTATCCAATTAATGCTTGAGCCATTAGCCGTTGAATTGAAATTAATTAACGATACATTTTGACCGTCACAGTATGTTTGATTTGAAGGTGCACTGAAATTGAAATTTGGAGAAACAGCAATGTAAAATGATTTAAGTAAACCATTACATCCATTTAAAACAGGCATTACAGAAATGAATGCAGTATCTGAAAACGCATTGTTATTTGTTGGAATGAAAGCCGAAATGTTTCCACTACCATTCATAGGCAATCCTATATTTGAATTGTTGTTGATCCAATTATATGAGGTTCCTAGAACACTGCTATTAAAATCAATCAAAGATGTTGATGCACCATAACATACTTGTTGATTTGATGGTTGATTTACCTGAGGCGTTGGGTTAACTTGGATTGTAAAATTTTGTGTGTTACCAGCACAACCTTGAAAATTTGGTGTTGCTGTGATATCTGCAGTTATTGAAGATCCTGTCGTATTTGTCGCTTGAAATGCAGCTATGTTTCCAGTACCATTAGCCGATAAACCAATTGATGGTTGTGTGTTTGTCCAGTTAATTACCGCATTTGATGGAGACACTGCAAATTGAATTGCATTGATTTGAGTTCCATTACAAACTGTTTGATTTGAAACCGCTGATACAACTGGAACTGGATTTACTAAAATATTAAATGTTTTAGGTGTTCCATCGCAACCATTCAATTGTGGTGTTACTGTAATGTTTGCAGTTATTGAAGCGTTACTTGTATTTGAAGCCGTAAATGCAGCAATATTTCCATTCCCAGAAGCTGCTAAGCCAATTGAAGTTGTATTGTTTTGCCAGAAATAAGAAGTGTTTGGATTTGTTGTATTTGAGAAAACAACAGCACTTGTCAAACTACCACTACAAATCGATTGATTTGATGGTTGATTTACTTGAGGCGTTGGGTTAACTTGGATTGTAAAATTTTGCGTGTTACCAACACAACCTTGAAAATTTGGTGTTGCAGTGATATCAGCAGTTATTGAAGATCCTGTTGTATTTGTCGCTTGAAAAGCAGCTATGTTTCCAGTACCATTTCCCAATAATCCAATTGATGGTTTTGTGTTTGTCCAATTGATTACTGCATTTGATGGAGATACTACAAATTGAATTGCATTGATTTGAGTTCCATTACAAACGGTTTGATTTGAAATCGCTGAGACAACTGGAACTGGGTTTACTAAAATATCAAATGTTTTAGGTGTTCCAGCGCAACCATTCAATTGTGGTGTAACCGTAATGTTTGCAGTTATTGAAGCGTTGCCAGTATTTGTAGCCGTAAATGCAGCAATATTTCCAATTCCAGAAGCTGCTAAACCAATTGATGGTGTATTGTTTTGCCAAATATAAGTCGTGTTTGGATTTGTTGCATTTGAGAAAACAACAGCACTTGTCAAACTACCACTACAAATCGATTGATTTGATGGTTGATTTACTTGAGGCGTTGGGTTAACTTGGATTGTAAAATTTTGTGTGTTACCAGCACATCCTTGAAAATTAGATGCCACAGTAATATCTGCAATTATTGAAGATCCTGTTGTATTTGTTGCTTGAAAAGCAGGAATGTTTCCAGTACCATTTCCCAATAAGCCGATTGATGGTTGTGTGTTTGTCCAGTTGATTACCGCATTTGATGGAGACACGGCAAATTGAATTGCATTGATTTGTGTTCCATTACAAACTGTTTGATTTGAAACCGCTGATACAACTGGAACTGGATTTACTAAAATATTAAATGTTTTAGGTGCGCCATCACATCCATTGAATTGTGGTGTTACAGTGATATTTGCATTTATTGAAGCATTGCTCGAATTTGTAGCCATAAATGCATCAATATTTCCATTTCCAGAAGCAGCTAAACCGATTGAAGTTGTATTGTTTTGCCAAATATAAGTCGTGTTTGGATTAGTAGCATTTGTGAAAACAACAGCACTTGTCAAACTACCATTACAAATGGTTTGATTAGATGGTTGATTTACTTGAGGCGTTGGGTTAACTTGGATTGTAAAATTTTGTGTGTTACCAGCACATCCTTGAAAATTTGGTGTTGCAGTGATATCAGCAGTTATTGAAGATCCTGTTGTATTTGTTGCTTGAAAAGCAGCAATGTTTCCAGTGCCATTTCCAACTAAGCCAATTGATGGTTGTGTGTTTGTCCAGTTGATTACCGCATTTGATGGAGACACTACAAATTGAATTGCATTGATTTGTGTTCCATTACAAACTGTTTGATTTGAAACTGCTGAAACTACTGGAGTTGGGTTTACTAAAATATCAAATGTTTTAGGTGTTCCAGCGCAACCATTCAATTGTGGTGTAACCGTAATGTTTGCAGTTATTGAAGCGTTGCTTGTATTTGTAGCCGTAAATGCAGCAATATTTCCATTTCCAGAAGCTGCTAAACCAATTGATGGTGTATTGTTTTGCCAGAAATAAGTTGTGTTTGGATTTGTTGCATTTGAGAAAACAACAGCACTTGTCAAACTACCACTACAAATCGATTGATTTGATGGTTGATTTACTTGAGGCGTTGGGTTAACTTGAATGGTAAAATTTTGTGTGTTACCAACACAACCTTGAAAATTTGGTGTTGCAGTAATATCAGCAGTTATTGAAGATCCTGTTGTATTTGCTGCTTGAAATGCAGCAATGTTTCCAGTACCATTAGCCAATAAGCCAATTGATGGTTGTGTGTTTGTCCAATTGATTACTGCATTTGATGGAGTCAAAGCAAATTGAATAGTATTGATTTGTGTTCCATTACAAACTGTTTGATTTGAAACCGCTGAAACTACTGGAGTTGGGTTTACTAAAATATTAAATGTTTTAGGTGTTCCATCGCAACCATTCAATTGTGGTGTAACAGTGATATTTGCATTTATTGAAGCGTTGCCAGTATTTGTAGCTGTAAATGCATCAATATTTCCATTCCCAGAAGCAGCTAAACCGATTGAAGTTGTATTGTTTTGCCAGAAATAAGTCGTGTTTGGATTAATAGCATTTGTGAAAACAACAGCACTTGTCAAACTACCATTACAAACGGTTTGGTTAGTTGGTTGATTTACAATTGGTGTTGGCTGAACCGATATCATAAATGATGGTGCGGTGTAAGCACAACCCTGAGCTACTACTGATAAAGTAATATTTGCGTGAACAGTTGTATTGGTTGAATTTATTGCAGTAAAACTAGGAATATTCAAACTTCCTGTATTTGCTAGTCCGATAGAAGTATTGTCGTTGCTCCATGTAAAATTCCCACCAGGATATAATGATGCTAACGCAATTGCTGAAGAAACAGAACCATTACAAAATGATATATTTTGTGGCTGTGTAAACGTTGGAATTGGTTTGATTAAAATCGATTTTGTTAATGTATCAGAACAACCATGGTTATTTACAACAACCAAACTAACCCAATGTGTTCCAGGTGTATTAAAAACAAAATTTGGTTGATTTGAACTTGAAGATAATCCTTCGTCTGTAAACCATTCTAAATGAGTTAAACTATCTAATGCATTAAAGTTGTGGTTAAATGTAAACGTATCTCCTGCACAACCATTATTTGGTCCAGTAATATTTCCTGTTGGATAATTCCATACATTTATTCTAATCAATTTGTTGATAGAATCTACACAACCATTTAAGCTGGTTACAATTAATTTGATATTTCTCGCTCCGGAAGTAGTATATGTTTGAGTTTCGGATAAACCGTTGCCAATATTGCCATTCCCAAAATTCCACGAGTAAGAAGCAATACCTGATGTTGATGTTGAATTGCTTGTGAAATGCAAAGTCGTATATCCGCAAAATTGCTCTACATTATATACAAAATCTGCATTTATATTATCAATTGAAATACTATCACTTCCTGATAATACCAACTCACAACCAGTAGAAAAATGAATAGTCACTTTTGGAATAAAATGACCTTCTGATGTGTAGGTATGGTTTATACTAGACTGAGTGTTTGTAACTGTTGAACCATCTCCAAATTCCCAAGTATATGAAGTTGCATTTATAGCATTTACATTAAAAGTTATCGTTTGATTACCACAAAAGTTGCCTCCTGTATAATTAAAACTTCCTACTGGTTGATTAACAGTTACATTTCCGGTTGCTGTTCCAACACAACCATTCGCCAAAGTAACCGTCATGCTTACTTGATAGTTCCCAGCTGTTAAATAAGTATGATTAACGGTATCGCCTATTCCTGTTGTACCATCACCAAAATTCCAAATAACCTGACTTGCAGGTAGATTATCATTAAAAAAAGTAAACGTATGAGGAGCACAAGGTGCAACAGTAGATGAGCTATGAAATGTAGGTGAAAATTCACCTGAAATATTCACTTTTACCGTATCTCTACAACCGAAATTATTAAAAGGAATCATTTCCAACCATAAAGTTGATGCACTTGGAGGGCCTGGATTTAAAACAGCATGTTCGCCATTAGCAAGAATATTATTAAAGCCCTGGTTCCACCAGTTGTATGTTTGGAAACCTGGAGGCGCGTCCAAAACAGTTATGTTTGGATAGTTGCAATTGTAATTAACATTTAATGATTCTCCACAAGTACTTTCAACATCTAAATATGCATAACCCCAATGTCCACGGCGAACACAATCAGCAGTGGTAAATTCGATATACATGGTTTTTCCAGCATAAGCCCTTAAGCTAATAAATACAGATGACCATGGTTTGTAAATTACCGCTGTATCTACAGTAGAACGTGCAAATCCAGGTAAACTTGATGTAGAAATATATTCAAATGATGCACAACTTACATAAGCATTTGCTGCAGAGTCAAACAAACGTGCAACAAATCTTGGTTGCGACCATGATGTGTGATTTGGATCTTCAAATACTACAGCATAATTATATTTAATAGAAAAATTGCTATCATTTTGAGGCACCCTAATTTTATAAGAAATTCTTTCTGCTTGTGCACCAATATTTGTGTTGCCTAATTTAACAGCAAAATTACTTCCATCAGGAGGGTTAATCGAGAATAAACCGAAAGGATCTATTGCCGATGGGGTTGAACTTCTAATGATTTTATGTCTATTATTGATTGGTGCAGATGGAGTAACCGTAATTTGATTTACTGTTCCAATTGTATCTACAGAACCAATAAAACAAGACCAACCAGTAAAGTTTCCATTTTCAAAATCAAGATTATTTGGGCATTCTGATGTTGTTCTTGATGTAATTTTGTTTTGTTTTAATGTGTAAAATGGAGCAGGTTCAGTAATTTTTTTTCTAAAAACAAAATCATCATTACCATTTAAAACACCAATTTGCCCATTTTTAGAAACAATGGGCATTTCATTTTCAAAACCAAAACAGATGTCAATATTTAATTGTTTGATCGTTTTTCCCTGAGTATTTATTTTATACCAATTTGAATCTTTTAATGCAATGGTAAATTTGCTGTTGAAATCATAAACCAAATCATATTCGCAAGGAACAATATTTTGTCCTGCTTCGTTTATAAATCCCCATTTTTCATTTTGTTGTACAGCAGCAAAATGATTTGAAAAATTACGTGCCCCGCTGTAAAACAGATTAGAAATACATTGATTTTTTACATTGATGAATGAAAATTGATCATCTTTTAAAACCCTTGCAAATCCATTTTTGAAAGGTTCTACTTCTTGCCAATTTTGATTATCAATTGCTGAAAAAGTTGATTTTTTAGCGGCATTTTGTCCGAACACAGTACATCCGAACAAAAAAAACAGGATGGGTAAAATTGTTTTCATCGGCAAATTGGATATTATCACATAGTGTGACGGTTAATAGGATGAGTTATTAACGAAAGTTTTATCCAATTATTATGTTAATAAAAAAAAATCTTGATTTTTTTTATTAATTGAATTCTTATTAAAACAATTTGTTATTCAAGATAGAAAATGAAAGGACTTGATTAAGGAATTCAGGTATGTAGATAGTTGTATAAGGTATAGGTCTATATTTCAATATTTACTTTGATAAAAAAACATAAACGTAATATCATTAAAAATTATTGCAACGAAATATGAATTCTATTAATTCAACGTAAAAAAAGCAAAAAAAATGAGGCCGTCTCAGATATAAAATTCTGAGGCGGTTTTTTATTTTGTTAATTGTTATTTTTTCAGGGAGGTTTCCTGTGTTCTGGATATTTATGGATGGCTGGGTGAGATAAAATTGAATAAAGCTTTAAAAGCTTCTTTTTTAAGCAGCTTTTTTAATCATTTGGCTGCATTTTTTTCGAAGATTATGTGCTAGAGCCAATAATCCTGTTTCTATTGATACTTTTTCCTTTCCGCGTAGCATAAATCGCTTGAAGTTGTGGTTGTTTTTTATGTTGGCAAATACAGGTTCTATATCATGACATCTTTTTTTCCGATGTTTAATGCCTTCTTCGCTCAATAGATTTTGATTCGCTTTTATTTTGTGTTCATTAAGATTGTGATTAATTTCTATCATTCTATTGCCATTAGACTTATGACAAACACCATTTAGCGGACAGCCCT
>CANFUJ010000054.1 GCA_947450165.1 Chitinophagaceae bacterium | reverse complement strand
ATTTCACCAATGTTCATTGGGTTTTGTTAGCAACCCAGTATCTGGAATCAAAAATCAAATATCTCGCATAAATAAGTAGAAAATTTTAAAGCTTTACATATTTCCAACCTATTAAACGTCTTAAACCTCATGAACGTCTTAAACCTCTTTATCCCCCCACCCTTCCAGCTCCAATAAATCGTTGGTTATAATATCCTTCATTTAAACTGCTAATCATAACCCCATATTTAGTGCTTGCATGTACAAAATATCCATTATGAAGATAAACACCAACATGACTCACTCCACCACGTGTATTAAAAAAAACCAAATCACCTTCTTTCATTTCTGCTTGTTCAATTTTTTTACTCGCAACATATTGATCTTTTGCCATTCTTGGTAAAACGGTTTTAAAAACTGATTTATGTAATATTCCCGTAAATCCGCTGCAGTCTATCCCTGTATTTGATGTCCCCCCAAAATGGTAAGGTGTACCCAACCATTTTTCTATAAATTGATATAAGGAATCATTTGTCAGTTTTTCCACTTCAATATTTAATACCTGCCCAAATTTAAAATTTCTGGAAGTACATAATTCTATGTTTTTTTCAGTGGGGTTGCTTGAAGCAACAGTTGAAATGATAATTGGGGTATTATATTCCTGCTGAGTTTTTGATGAATTACCTGCATTATTTTCGAAATTATTATTAGACTTTGCTTTTATCGGATTTAAAAATCCCATTTTTTTATTAACCCCTTTTTGAACCAACTGAATATCCTCAATAAAATTTAGCTCATTAATGTTGCGGCTCGCTTTGTTAGATTGAGCATATCCTTGATGAACAAAAAATACAATTAAAACGATAAAATATTTGAAACGCAGATTATTCATATAGATTTCAAAATTATTTTAAAAAAGCTACATTTCTTGAATAATTTTTGGAAACCATTAAACTGATTACTAATTTAACTCATATCTTATTTTATATTAAATCCAATATTTAATCCCTTGATTATATTTTATGCATAATCACGCTCATGAAATATTAATTGTGGAAAAACATAATGATTTAGTTTCCCAAACAAAACGATATTTGTAGTTTGCTTTTATATCTCAATTATGAAGTTTAGTCATTTACATGTTCACACCCAATATTCGCTTTTGGACGGAGCGGCATCTATTAAAAACCTTTACAAAAAGGCGATTAAAGATGGTATGCCAGCACTAGCGATTAGCGATCATGGTAATATGTTTGGTGCTTTTGAATTTGTAAAAGAAGCTTACAATAATTTAGATGCCAATGGCAAACCGTTGGTCAAACCCGTTGTTGGCTGCGAGTTTTACATCACACAAGATAGAACACGAAAAACTTTTAGTAAAGAAGAAAAAGATCCTAGACATCATCAAATTTTATTGGCTAAAAATGAAATTGGATATAAAAATCTAGTAAAACTTACCTCGCTTGGATACATTGAAGGTATGTACTCCAAATATCCAAGAATCGACAAACAACTTATTCATAAATATCACGAAGGCCTAATCGCTACTACATGTTGCCTTGGCGCATTGGTACCTCAAGCTATTTTAAAACATGGCGAAGAAGAAGGGGAAAATGAATTCAAATGGTGGTTAAATATTTTCCAGGATGATTATTATGTTGAAATTCAGCGCCATGGGATGGCCGAACAAGACAAAGTAAATCAAGTACTTTTAAAATTTGCAAAAAAATACAATGTTAAAGTAATTGCCAGCAATGATAGTCACTATGTTAATCAAAGCGACTTTAATGCGCACGATATTTTGCTTTGTATCAACACAGGTGAAAAACAAAGCACACCTGCATTACGCGAGTTCTCAGATGATGACGTGATGACAAAAAACAAAAGATTCGCATTTCCTAATGATCAGTTTTATTTTAAAACTACAGCGGAAATGTCTGAGGTGTTTCACGACTTACCAGAAGCCATTGACAATACAAATGAGATTGTTGATAAAATTGATTTACTCGATTTAAAAAAAGACATTCTACTTCCAAACTTTGTTGTTCCTGCAAATTTCAAAACACAGGATGAATACTTAGCAAGCATTACATGGGCAGGCGCAAAAAATCGTTATCAAATTTTAACTCCAGAAGCCGAAGAACGCATTCAATTTGAGTTGGGTGTAATTGAAAAAATGGGATTTGCGGGTTACTTTTTAATTGTTAGTGATTTCATTAGAGCGGGCAGAGAAATTGGCGTATTTGTTGGCCCCGGTCGTGGATCTGCAGCTGGTAGCGTTGTTGCCTATTGTATAGGCATCACCAACATCGACCCCATAAAATACAATTTACTATTTGAGCGTTTTTTAAATCCGGAACGTAAATCCATGCCCGATATAGATACGGATTTTGATGATGAAGGTCGACAAAAAGTGATTGATTATGTGGTTCAGAAATACGGTAAAAATCAAGTTGCTCAAATCATTACTTATGGCACGATGGCTGCTAAAAGTAGCATTGCCGATGTGGCGCGGGTGATGGATTTGCCCCTTGCAGAAAGTAGAGCAATAAGTAAACTCGTTCCTGAAAAACCAGGCATTAATTTAAAGCGATTGCTCACTGCCCCTATGACCATCAGAGATGCACAACCTGGTGAAAAATCATTAGAAGAGAAAGAGCAATTGGGCGCAGAAGATTTTGAATCGGTAAAGAAATTAAGAGAGATCTATAACGGAAATGATTTACAAAGTCGAATTTTAAAAGAAGCCGAAATCCTTGAAGGTTCTGTTCGAAATACAGGTATTCACGCAGCGGGCATCATCATCGCACCGCAAGATCTTACCGATTTAATCCCAGTTGCAACATCCAAAGAGTCAGACCTTTGGCTTACACAAATTGAAGGAAACACGATTGAAGAAGCTGGCGTAATTAAAATGGACTTTTTGGGATTGAAAACCCTTAGTATTTTAAAAACAGCTCTTGCCTTAATTAAACAAAATCATGGTGTAGAAATCGACATCGACAATATTCCATTAGATGATGCAGAAACTTACAAACTTTACCAGCAAGGCGACACAAACGCTACATTCCAATTTGAAAGCGCGGGCATGCAAAAACATTTACGCGATTTAAAACCTGACAAATTTGATGATTTAATTGCGATGAATGCATTGTATCGCCCCGGCCCAATGGCATATATCCCAAGCTTCATTGCGCGTAAACACGGAAAAGAAGCCGTTGCTTATGATGTTGAAGACATGAAAGAATATCTTGAAGAAACGTATGGAATCACCGTTTATCAAGAACAGGTAATGTTGCTCTCTCAAAAGCTTGCTAGTTTCAGTAAAGGTGATGCGGATGTGTTGAGAAAGGCGATGGGTAAAAAACAGATTGCCACGCTGAATAAAATGAAAGTACAATTTATTGAAGGTGCTACAAAAAAAGGACATCCTAAAGATAAGTTGGAAAAAATATGGACAGATTGGGAAGCATTCGCACAGTATGCGTTTAACAAATCCCATTCTACTTGCTATGCTTTTGTTGCATATCAAACGGCTTATTTAAAAGCCCACTACCCTAGCGAATATATGGCTGCAGTGCTTAATCATGCTGGAAGCATTGAAAAGATTACTTTTTTCATGGAAGAATGTAAGCGTATGGGCTTGGTGGTTTTAGGGCCTGATGTAAATGAATCAAACAATGGTTTTGCCGTTAATAAAAAAGGAGAAATCAGATTTGGTTTTAGTGGATTAAAAGGTGTGGGTGAAAACGCAATTGAAAACATTATTGAGGTAAGAAAAAAAGGAGGACATTTTCCCAATATTTATGATTTTATAAAACGCGTAAATTTAAGGGCAGTAAATAAAAAATCTCTTGAAAATTTAATTTATGGTGGCGCGATGGATTCCTTTACAGACTTACATCGTGGGCAATATTTTTATCAAGCTCCTGGAGATACCACAAACCTTGAAAAGATTATAAAATTCGGGTCTGTATTTCAAACACAAGCCACTAATGTAACCAATTCTCTTTTTGGAGATTTGCAAATGCCAGATATCATGCCGCCGAAACTTGCTCCATGCGCGCCTTGGCAACTAACGGTGCAACTTGATTACGAAAAAGAAGTTACAGGTATGTTTATTAGTGGTCATCCTTTAGACAATTATAAATTTGAATTTAAGCATTACAATATATCTTCTATTGCGGATTACAATACAGTAAAAAATCAAATCAATGACAATCCAAGCAGCAGAAATTTCAGATTGGCTGGATTAGTTATTGGTGCTCAACATCGTTTATCCAAACAAGGAAAAAACTTTGGCATATTAAATCTAGAAGACTTTTCCGGAAAAACAGAGTTTATGCTATTTGGAGAAGACTATGTGCGCTATGTGAAATATTTAGAAATAGGTACGATTATCTTAATTGAAGGCGGATTCAAACAAAGATTCGCAACCAGTCCGTTTGAATTTAAGATTTCAAAATTACATTTATTGGAAACAATAAAAACGAGTCTCACAAAGCGACTAACCATTGAATTGGATCCTCAGTTTATAGACCATGAACTGATTGAATTCTTGGAAACGAACATGAATAAACATCCAGGAAATACCTCCTTAAACATCAATGTATTGGATTTTGAACATGAAAAGAAAATAGGTTTAACCACAATTGGAAAAGGAATTTCTATAAACGATGAGTTGATTGAGTTTTTGGACGAGAACAGACAATTAAATATCATTGTTTCGCTAAATACCTGACAATAAATGCATAAAAACTATACACAAAATAAAATTAGAATTGTGGATATGTCAATTATGCTGATGAAAATATTGGACATAAATTTGCAATCATAAATACATACATTAAAAATTAAAATAAAAAACTATGGCATTAGAATTTACAGATTCAAACTTTAAATCAGAAGTTTTGGATTCAGCGCAATTATCGGTAATTGATTTCTGGGCAGAATGGTGTGGCCCTTGTAGAGCAATAGGTCCAGTTATTGAAGAATTAGCAAAAGAATATGAAGGCAAAGTAAAAATTGGTAAAGTAAACGTAGATCATAACCCACAAATATCAATGGATTATGGCATTACGAGCATCCCTGCAATATTATTTGTAAAAGGTGGTGTTGTTGTTGACAAATTGGTTGGCGCTCAACCTAAAGCAAACTTTGTAAAAAAGATTGAATCTTTAAAATAATTTAACCGCTTAGCCCGCAGTTTCAAATTGCGGGCTTTTTTTACTCAACAAAATCATCTTGGGATATTGTTGTAAAACGACCAGATTTCAATAGAAAAAAACCACGCTGCAATTAAATTGGCAATTGCTAAAATTGCGGTAAATACCATTAAATAATACGTATACTTTCTAGAATCATTTTCTACTTTTTGAATCCGATTGGATTCACGATTAATCAATATTGTTTTCTCAACATAACCTCCATTGTTTCTAAACACAAGTCCTTCTATAGAAATTACAAGTGGGTCTATTGATTTTATATATTTATCTAAAAAAAGCGAATAAATGAGAATATTTATTTCCCAATCTTTTAGACCAAATACATCTTTAACTTGGTCAAACACAATCTGTTTAGTTGGACTTGAATTTTCATCTGAATAGAAATTTAATTTGTTATAAATATCTTCATATTCTTTTACCAATAATTCTAAAATAAAATCCAATTCTTTATTGTAGTTTTTTTGCATAAAAAATAATTTTTAAGTTAGTAACAAATCGGATTTAAACAATTCCAAATTAGACATATCTCCTATTATTCTTAATTCTGGTAATGGTATCTTTCTTATTAAAATAGGAACCACAAGAATATTTTCTTCAAATGCCAATTTGGGATTTTCAAACACATTTAATATTTCTAATTCATAATTTGATTTTAAAATATTATCCAAATTTTTCTTACAATTAAAAATTGCTTTTTTTGTAATCAACGAGTCGCCTGAAACAAACAATAAAAATCTATATAATGGTTTCGTGTTCATATTAATATTTTTCAAAAAAACAAACAACCACTATATAATATTTCCTATTAAAGCTGATCTATTATATTTATTTTCGGGCAATACATTATTTTCAATTTTATCCAACTCATAAATATCGATTCCATCATTTGAAATCACAAAAGCTTTTACATCTTTTGAATGGGGCATGCCTCTAGATTTTAAAATATAAATGATTCGATTTCGCTTGTTGTTAGTAACAATATCTTCAACCATTATCCATGTATCTACCATTGAAGAAATTCCTTCATCACTTGGATTAATTACAATAGACTTGAGTGTAATAGCAGCAGTAAACATTACCGAGATCTGTAGTGTTTTTAAATAATCGATAAAGCGTGTGAGCATGCTTCTTACATCGCTATTCAGCCCCTCTGTCATCAAATTTGTAATGGGATCCAAAATAATAACATCTGGCTTTTCTACTTCTATAATAGATTTAATTCGCATAAAATGAAGCTCTAAATTTTGTAAAGTAGGCCTTGCATAATAGAAAAATAAATTTTTTGAAGTAACATATTGTTCCAAATCGATTCCGATTGATTTCATATTTCTAACAATTTGTTTGGATGATTCTTCAAACGCACATAACAAACATTTTTTTTTGTTTTCACAATTACTTTTTGCAAAAAAAGCTGCCAAACTTGTTTTCCCTGTTCCTGCAGAACCCGAAACCAAAACACTAGTTCCAACAAAAAAACCTTTGCCATCCAACATTGCATCTAAACTTTTAATGCCACTTGAAACCCGATTATTGCTTATGTTGTATTCTATTAAATTAGTTGCAATCGGAAATACATTCATTCCTTCGTTATCAATGATAAATGGGTATTCATTATTGGCATGGAAAGAGCCGCGATATTTCATGATTCGTAATCTACGCGTTGAAATTTGACTGATGATTCGATTGGTTAACTCTATGACACAATCCGCTACATTTTCTTCCAATCCTAAACGCGTTAAATAAATATCACCTTGCTCAGCGGTAATAATAGCGGTGATTTTTTTTTCTTTGAGCCAAAAAAACAATTTCTTAAACTCATTTCTCAACATATTGATATCTAAATTTGTAAATAAAGTATCTAAAGAATCCAGGACAATACGTTTGGCATTTATTGTATCTACTGCATGTTCAATACGCACAAACAATCCATCAATATTATATTTCCCCGATTCATGTAATTCATACTGAGCAATATGTAAATGTTCAAAATAGAGTTTCTTTTTTTTTATTAGTTCGTCGATATCGATATTGAAATTCGAAAAATTAGTTACTAGTTCATTTGTTTTTTCTTCAAACGTCATAAACACTCCATTCTCTTCAAAATGATTAACCCCATTTAAAAGAAAATGCATAGACATAAATGTTTTCCCAGTACCGATGCCACCGACAACTAATGTTGGCCTATTTTTAGGTAGCCCTCCAAAAGTAATTTCATCAAAGCCACAAATTCCTGTTCTTGTTTTTTCAATGGTATTTGACAAATATTCTGATATTTTATTTTGTGTAGAATTCATTTCTAATTCCATGCTATATTAATTTTAAGCAATGAAAGTATTTTCAAATAAAATATTAACTAATGACAATTGTCAGTGTTATAAATGAAAAAAGTCTTCCATGAGGAAGACTTAGTGTTTTTATTATTTTGAAAATTCACGATTTGACTCTTTTGATTAATCACCGCCTTTTTTCCAATTGGTTGTATCTCCTTTAAAACGGGTTAACGCTTTCCATTCTGTTTCAATGCCTTTATCCCCTTGTTCGTTCATCCATATTTTTAAATCGGTAAATAATTTGTCTTTTACCTTAGTTAACTTTTTATCATCTGCTAAATTCTTCATTTCAAAACGATCATTTTTGATGTCATACAATTCAAACTCGGGACGATTGCGGTACAATTTCGCATGTTCAAACTCCTCACTGGTTACATCAGATTCAACCAACCATGATTCGTACAGTTTGCTGCCATGTTTTGAACCTGATGAAAGAAACTCATCTTTATAATTTAAATTCCATATCAATTTGTAATTATGGTCTTGAATAGAACGAACAGGGTAATTATCCGAACCATTGGCAATGCCACGCGTAGTTTGAACGCCATAAACATAGTTTCTAATTTCTACATCTTTTCCTTTAAATGTAGCAAAAAAACTATTCCCGTCTAACATCATCGTTTGCTCTTTGTTGCCTCTTAATTTTTTTGGATCTCCACCTGCGGCTTCATACAAAGTTGGAAGCACATCAATATATTGTGCAAGAATAGAAGTACGGGTAGAGGGCTTTATCACTTTAGGCCATCTTGCGATAAAGGCAGATTTCAAACCCATGTTATAACAAGTCCACTTTCCAAAAGGTAACGAAGACCCGTGCTCGCTGGCAAACATAAATAAAGTATTGTCTTTGTTGCTTTGCTTATCAACCATATCCAAACAAACACCAACCAAACTATCTGCATAAGTAATTTCAGCATAGTACCTAACCAATGCAACGCGCGTTTCTTTTGTGTCCACTAGAAAAGAGGGCACTTTTATTTTCTTTGAATCGTATTGATCTTTATTACCTCTATTCCATGGCGTGTGTGGCTGATTGGTACAAACAAAAAGTAAATATGGTTTAGATTTATCTTTATTGATAAAGTTTTCTGCATTTTTCAATTCAATATCAATACCGTCTCCGTTATCACTATTTCTCCCGCCTAAATATTCAAATGGAAAGTTGTCCAATGGCGCATAATGTTGTTTACCAATTAATGCAACACGATATCCCAATCCTTTAAAATGTTGAGCGACACTTATAATGTTATCATACACTTGAGCATGATTGGGATAAGAACCATTTTTTACAGGGAAAATACCGGTGTATAAACTCTGACGTGTTGGCCCACACATTGCCGTAGCATTATTCATGTTATCAAAGCACATACCATCTTTTGCAAGCTTGGAAAGATTTGGCGTATGTACATCTAAGTTACCATAAGGTTCACAAGCAATCGACATCATATCATCAGCAAGAAAAAATAAAATATCAGGCCTTGATTCTTCTGCTGCAGTTTCTTTTGATTTTTCTATTTGACGTGCTTTGTGTAATTCTTTGATTGAAATTTCATTTGATGCAATAGAAGATACTAACACATTTGATTTAATAGAATGTTCAATTCCAGGATTCGTTTTCTTTTCATGATTTTTAAAAACCACAAAACTAAAACCACCTACTAAAATTGAAGTAGTTACACAGACATTTAAAATCGAATTTTTAATCATTTTTTTATTTATTGGGTTTGAAATATTTTTTATTTTGAAGCATTACAATTCCATACTTTGAAATTCTTGTACGCAAAATGCGTCCATTTCATTTGCCTAAAACCAATTTTGCCATCATTTAAAACTGCTCCGTATTTTAAACCATCATCGGTCCAATCAATTATTTTTCTACCGTCGGCATACATTGTTATTTGATTATTTAGTTTCACAAGTTTCATGTGATTCCAAGATGTCGACTCCATTGAAATCCCTTTTTCACCAATAAGTACAAGATTAAATCCTTTGTTCTTCCTTAAGTTAGCTGTTTCTCTATGCGCATCATCTTTAGCATTGGCATAGTAAGAAATATGATAACAATTCATAGCGCCTTTAGTGTAATCGGTAAAAACACCGGTTGTTCTTTTGGGCATTGATGAATCAAAAATAGATTGACCATTAATTCCTTTTGCAGCAAAGAAAATAATACATAAGCCTGCATCTGTTTCAAAATTTTTGGCATCCCATTCTGCAATAAAATCTTTTGGAAAATCATTAGGGCACCAAAACACATGATGTCCCTCTTCATTTGGCGAGTACATTTCCATCACATTATTTACAAACTCAATTTTACCTGGTCCTTCCATAACCCAATCAGCAAGTTTTTTTTCTGAGGAAAAATTGTTTTCATAAATCAACTTGCCTTTATTTACATCTTGTGCAAATGCACTAGAAGATATTAACATCAAAAACAAGAAAAGCACATTTCTCATAAACTTACTTTATTTTTTTATTATTTTATCCGCAACACATCTAAAGCCAACATGTTCCATCCCTGTATCTTGTGAACTTTTCATACGGCTTGAATTTCTATACCCACTGCAATAAGATTCATTGCAAAGAAAAGAACCGCCACGCATGACTCTTTTTGAAACCAGAGGCTCATCAGGGTCGAAGCTTGTGCTTGGTCCTTTTGGATTATTTACACACTTTATTTTTTCAAAATTTTTGTAGTAATCATGATGATATAAATCACTACACCATTCCCAAACATTACCGGCCATATCATAAAGTCCATAACTGTTAGGCATAAACGATTTTACTGGAGCAGCGTTATAAAATTTATCTTCTACAAGATTATTATTTGGAAAACTCCCTTGCCAATAATTGCATTGAAATCCATTGGAATCAATGGGTGCATTACCCCAACTGTAAATCGTATTTTTTGCTCCACCCCTTACAGCATATTCCCATTCTGCTTCTGTAGGCAATCTTTTTCCGGCCCATTTACAATAAGCATTTGCATCATCCCAACTCACTTGAACAACTGGCAAATTTTCTTTCCCTATTATGTCAGAATCTGGTCCTTGAGGATGTTTCCAATTTGCACCATGTTGCCATTTCCACCATTGACTGTAATCATTTAAATTAACCGCTTCTGGGCTTGAGACAAAAATCAAAGAAGCGGCTTTCAGCATTTCACTATCAGGCATTGGCGTATTTTCTGGCAATTGCTTTTTCAATTCGTTCCAATCGACATCTTTTTCTGCTGTTGTGATGTAACCAGTTTCAGCAACAAATCTTGCAAATTGCTTATTTGTAACTTCTGTTTCATCCATATAAAAACCATTCAATTCAACTTGGTGTTTTGGAAATTCGTCGGAACGAGCTTGATCGTTATCACCACCCATTAAAAATTTTCCACCCTCAATCCAAACCATTCCTACGTGACTAGAATCTGACAAATTAATTAGAGAAATCAAACCCGACTGATTGGCATTACCAAACCTTTTAGGAATATTTTTGTTGCAACATGTTTGATTTTTTTTGCACTGTACAGTGTCCTTAATTTGCTTTGATTTATTTTGAGCAATACAAACCAAGTCATTTATAAAAAAAAGAAAAAACAAAATAGTTACTTTTTTCATGAGAATTTAATTAATTAGAAATGATTGATTTCCAAATTTTTACTTTTTACCCGCAACGGCAGGCACGCTTTTTTATTTTGAGATAATTAGTTTAACCAAATTGCTCCAACATTTTTTTTAGAAACAATCCATTCTGATTTGAAAATCGAAATATCTTTTTCATCAATATCAACATTAAATGATTTTAATCTATTAATGATTTTTATTTTTAATTCAGAATCTAAAAGTCTATTAATTGAAAATAATCCGTTCTCATTCGATATCTCATTATTGCTTACCGTATTAAATCCTTGAATATTAAAGTTTCCATTATTAAAATTATTCGTCAGTTTATATGTGGCTAAATCATCATAATTCTTAAAGGGTGTTTCAATATTATCTGGTGCATTTATTACTAAATTCCCTAGAAATAAAACGTCTTTAGGTGGGACTAAGGATTTGCCTTTACTGACATTTCCAACAGACAATTTAATCGCATTGCCTGTAGAATTAACAATTGTATTATAAGCTATAATTGCTTTATCTGCTGGATAGTATTCATTAATACCTGCACCCTCAAAGCCTGACATTACTACAATAGAAGCTTTCATAGATCGATCTGCGCCTTCTATGTTTTCAATATAATTATTAAACACCAATTGACGGGGATTTACAATACGAATTCCACCACTTAGTTTGTTGTTTTTATTTCCTAAAATATAATTTCCGTAAGCGATACAATCTGTTCCATGACGAAGCACCAATGCGCCATCATTACCAATTAATGTATTAAATCTATATAAATTATTACAACTCTTATTACTGATTACTTCCGCCTCTATTTTTGTTTCTTCGAAATAATTGTACTCAATCAGATTGAATCCTTTAGTGCCAGAAGTCCCACTAACGCCAACGCGTATTTGCTCTCCACCATTACTAGAATATGTACGATACCCAAAATAGTTGTGATGAATGTGATGATATGTAGATGGTGCTTGATCAGAACCTTTAACATAATTTTCGTTTTCAAAATAATTTACAACAACTGTAGGTCCTTTATTTAATTTGCCAGAAAAACTGCAATGATCCAGTTCGTTATAAGTCCCTCCTATTGCCACATAATTATTATTCTTACCAGACTCTTCTGTAACAGAATAATTCAAAATAGCGCAATTTGTAACGCGACAATGATTTGGTAAATCATATTTATTTGAAGATTCTGGAGAAAAAGAAATAACAGGCTCTCCATCAGATAAGGTACAGTCTCCTTCAAATTTAAATCCTTCTATTTTTAAATAATCGCCACTTAAAAACAATTGCGAGTTGCCATAAAAAAGTACTTTCCCAGCAGACTCAGCGCATAATAAGATAGGATTTTTTTCTGTTCCGTTTCTGCTGGAATAAAATAAAATTCTTTCATTTTTGTATTCTCCATTTTTCCAAATAATTGAATCTCCTGCTTTTACTTTATTCAAAACTTTCTGTAATTCTTGATTTGTTGAAACAACAAAGCTATTCGCATTACAAAAAAGCACACTAAAAAATAGATTAAACAAAAGGACAATCCTATTCATTATTTTACTTCTTGAGTTTTAAAAAATTCCAACATTTTATTTTTCAAATCACTTGAAATTGAACTGTACTTTTTTTCATTAAATACGTTTTCTTTTTCTTCAGGGTCGTTAACATAATCATACAATTCTTCGCCAACAATCAAACTATTATCAAATTTTTGGGAACTCCTGAAATTATTTCCCATCCAAATGGTATAACGATATTGGCTTGTACGAATTGAATATCCCATAACTTTTGCGCCTGCATATCCTAATCTTTCTGTTTCTGGATCTCCACCACTTCTTGGGTATTGACTAACAGAGAATTCCTTCACAATTTCGTTGTTATTTTTCATGATTGGCATTAAACTTTTTCCATCCAAATATATTGGAATAGGCAAGCCTGCTAAATCACAAAGTGTTGGAAAAATATCTACAAATTCTGTTTGCGATTTGGTTTTACCAGATTTAATTTTAGGAGAAGAAATGATTAAAGGCGCATGCGTAGCTTGTTCGAAATTTGTATGCTTACACCATAAGTTATGATCACCTAAATGCCAACCATGATCTCCCCATAAAACTATAATTGTATTTTTAGTTAGTCCAAGGTTTTCTAATTCGTCCAATAAAATGCCAACCTGAGCATCTGTATAAGAAATGGCAGCATAGTACCCATGAATCAATTCTTTTTGTTTATCTAACGGCAATGATAAGCCGAAGTTTTTTGCATCACTAAAAGAAGTCAAAGGTTCTATATCCGAATAAGCTCTTAATTCTCCAGCATTATGAAAGGCGACATCGACTGCATTTTTAGGTTTTTCTTGATACTGCTCAATTGGCATTTCATCTCTTGAATACAAATCCCAATATTTTTTTGGCGCGACAAATGGCAAATGTGGCTTTGCGATTCCAACTGCAAAAAAGAATGGAGTGGAACTTTTACTCAAATCTTTCAGTATATCTTTCGCTTGTAAAATATTTGCCCCATCGTTATATGCATTATCTGGAACATCTGCACATTCTGTTGATGGCTTTATTTTTTTCATTGCATACTCATTAGCCTCATTTTTTTTCATCCCTTGTGCCAAAGCCTCATTAACGTATTTTTCTGCAAGTACTTTTGTTTCAGCAAGTTGATAACGACCCAGAGCTGGCTCTCCAAAACCTTCAGCATAATATTTAAGATCTGTTTTATAATAAGGTATGGTCCAAGATGGCTCATCTATTTTTTTATCAACACATCTTGGATCGTATACTTTTCCAATACCTTGTGTACTATAACCTTGACTGGCAAAATATTGAGGTATAGAAACAATATCAGGATTAACGCTTCTCATTGTGGTCTTTAAATCCCAAACCTTTGTATAGTCAGGTCTTTTACCTGTCATTAAACTAGCACGAGTAGGCCCACAAACCGCTTGTTGACAATAATTATTTAAAAATACGGTACCCATATTCGCTAATCGATCAATATTAGGAGTACGAACTAATTTATTACCATAACAACCAAGAATAGGTTTTAAATCATCGATAGCAATAAATAAAACATTTGGCTTTTCTTTTTTCTGTGCAATAGATTTCATCTGAAAACAAACAGATAACATTGCAATAATTATAAAGGGATTTTTTATTTTCATTTTTTTGAGATTATTATTTATGTGTTTGGTTTAATTGTTAAATGAATTTGTTTGTTGTTTGTTGTTTGTTGTTTGTTGTTTGTTGTTTGTTGTTTGTTGTTTGTTGTTTGTTGTTTTCAACACCCCGATAAAGTTGAATATTTTTCATGGTTCCAATCAAGCATCTGACATCTAGTGACTCAACTTCCATTAATCCAAATTTGAAAAAAATCCCGGCTGCATTTCGCAACCGGGATTTTTTATTTTTTTGAGTGTTTGAATTTCGAATCTTTCGAGTCTGTATCGGTTGATGTTTCACAACCTCTAAAACCTCAGAAACCTCTCAAACCTCT
>CANFUJ010000053.1 GCA_947450165.1 Chitinophagaceae bacterium | reverse complement strand
TGAACGAAGATGGCAGTATGGCACGTTTGCCTGAACTGAAATTAATCGCAGAGAAATTTGACATGAAAATCATTTCTATTAAAGATTTGATTGCTTATCGTTTAGAAACAGAAACGCTGATTAGAAGAGAAGTAGAAGTAAAAATGCCTACCATTTTTGGCGATTTCGAATTGACTGCATTTACACAAGTAAATACCGGCGAAACACATTTAGCCATCAAAAAAGGAAATTGGGAAAAAGATGAACCCGTTTTGGTGCGTGTGCACAGCAGTTGTATGACTGGCGATATTTTGGGCTCATTACGCTGTGATTGTGGCGATCAATTGCATCATGCCATGAAGATGATTGAAAAAGAAGGAAAAGGCTTGGTGCTTTATATGAATCAAGAAGGCAGAGGCATTGGGTTGGTGAATAAATTAAAAGCCTATAAACTTCAAGAAGAAGGTTTTGATACTGTAGAAGCAAATTTAAAACTTGGCTTTGGCATGGATGAACGTGATTATGGAATTGGCGCACAAATATTAAGGGCACTTGATGTTTCAAAAATGATATTGATTACCAATAATCCCAAAAAGCGCGCTGGTATTTTAGGTTACGGACTTGAAGTGGTTTCTTCTGTTTCAATTGAAATAGAACCGAATGAACACAACGAGAAATATCTATTTACAAAAAGAGATAAATTAGGGCACAATATTTTAAAAGGAATCTAGTTGCTCTATTGACTAATTCTGGGGGAAAGTAACATTGAATCTTCTTCCGCAATTCTTTTTCTACTTTTGAAAATGTCTGTTATTTTGTTCATGTCTTTTCTATAAGAGAGCTGCAAACCCGAACGGTTGCGTTGATTTAAAGTGAAATCTATACTGCTTCTGTTGAAGCCAACAACACGAAGTGAACCATCTTTATTAATTGCCCATTCTATCGTAATATCTGGCGTTAATAATCCTTTTTTCTCCAACTGTTGCGTATAAGTTGGATTGTTATAATCTAAATTTCCACCCACCAACATAACCAATCTTTTATTTAATAATATCTTTAAACCCGCACGTATATTGGCTTGTAGCGTTGATGCGCTTTTTTGTAAATCTAATGTTGGGTTGATGTCTATATAGGTTGATAAAATTCCTTTTGTTGCTTTTTCAAGCTCTTTATTAAAGAATGTAGTTAACAAACTCGATACCATACCGCCGATGGTGTTGGTGATTAACGTACTTGCATTTCCTTGAGTTAAAAAGTTTTGATTGCCAATAATGAATGTATTGAACAACAGCAAACTCGCCACTTGTTTATTCATTTCATTTTCATCATTTTTAAATTCGGCAAGTCTTTTTACAATAATATCGTTTCTCCTTGCTTCACTATTTTCGGGTAGTTCGAAATCAAATTTTACGGTTGGCTTTTGAAGTACGCCAGATAAATGCGCGATGATTTTTATGTTTGCTTTTTGTACAAAACCATTATTTGACGCCAATACACTTAAATCAACATTTTTAGCATCATAATTTGCATCGATGTCAATCAAGGCTTGGTAAGGATCACCGTTCCATGAAATATTTCCTCGATTTAGGGTAAAAGGGTAGGTGAGAAATGTTTGGAAATTAAAAGTGTATTCTCCTTTTGTTAGTGCATAATTCCCCCTGATTTTTAACGGCTCCACATTTCCAAAACTAATAGCGAAATTTCCATTGCCTTGCCCTTTTATGACGTCACCCGTTTCCTCATCTAAAATCACATCTACCTTACAAGCTGGATTGGCTTTGATGTTTAGCGAAATAAGGATGTTTGTATTATCCGTATTGGGTTTCTCTTTTATTTCTTTACCGAATTTTACAAAATCAATATAATTCACAGTGCTGGCCTCCAATTGATCTGAAGTGGAAATATAGACATGGCTGGTATCTACACTCATTGGCTCGCCTGTAATGTTCATTTTTAGATTATTCAATTTGCCATTCAAATTAAATTTTACATTGCCAATGATGTTGCCATAAAATTGTGCATTGTCTTGCTTTTTGGTATTTAATAAAGACAATTTATCGGACTCTACAGTCAAGTTCTTGAATTCAAAATCATCGAAAAAATGATGTGTTATTTTACCGTTTAATGTTGCAGTGTTTTTTAAAGAATCGCTAATGCTGATTAAATTGAAATTGATTTCGTCTGCTTTAAAAACAATGGGTTGATGATTTACAAAATAACGTACTTGCGTAAATTCAGATTTTAGGATGCCGTTATTTATCATTGCATTTCCAACAAGTGTTCTATGATTCGGTCCGCCAGATATTACAAGGTCTGTTGTTGCTTCTCCTTCCAATTGAGAAAATACATCACTCAAATAAGGTTCTAATAACGACAGATTTATTTTCTTTCCCTTTATGGAAGTCATCAACTGCTTGTCGCTGCTGTCTTTATAATTGTATTGTCCATCTATATCAAAGACGTTCGATGTGTCGTTGCTTTTGGCTCTAAATTCTACCAAGCCAGTTTGCGCATTTGAAATGCCATTCATGAAAATGTTGCCAACCAATTTCTTTTCAATCATTAAGCTGTCCACTTTTCCCATGAAATCAACATTCATTTTTCCAAATGGATCGTTTACATTAACCGTTCCGGATAGTTTTCCTTTTAGTTCGGGATCGGTAAAAAGCAATGGAATAAAATCTTCCAACATAATGTCATTCAATTCTGCTTTAATATTGGAATGGTTATTGATTTCATCCAAACTTGTAGAAATGGAGATACTTTCTTGATCGTGTGTTAAACTGATTTCACTAGCACTAATAACATTTCGCCTCAAAGTAATTTCTCCGTTTTCTTTGAGTTGCCATTTTTTTTCGTTGATGATAAAAGTAGATGGATAGAACAACATCGATGCTCCATCAGAATATGTTGTTACCAATGCATGTAAATCGGCTTCATTCATTGAGCCGCTTGTACTTGTTTTTAATGCAATTTCGGAGCTGTCGTTTTTAGATACAAATGATAACTGACTATTGGGGAATGTTAAGCTATCCGAAACTGTTATTTTTTCAACATCAATCTTTGCAGATAGGTTATTTAAATTACCCTTTCCATCAATCAGTATATTATTAAAGTGCTTTTCCTCATATCCAAAATCAGGAATATCAGCTTGAACGTTTAATTCGTTTTTACTCAGATTTAAATTCCCTTTGATATTTGCATTATTTCCGCCTGATAGATTTTTATTGATTAAACTTAAATAATCTTGAATGTTATTGGTTTTGATGTCAAAATCAAATTCTTGATTGCTTATAAATTTTTTAGGTTCACTGATATAGCTTGGATAATATTTATGTAAGAACAATTTGAAGGCATCAGGCAATTCCATTATTTTAAACTTGCCAATTATAGATGCATTTATTTCATTAGAAACCAAAGAAAGTGTTTTAGTATTCCCTTCTAAAGATGAACTTAAAATTAATTTTTCGAAAGATAATTGATTGTTTTCGTTACTCAAATTTGCATCGAAAATTTCGGCTTGTCCCAAAAAATCATCAATATTACTTCCACTAAAATTCAAATTGAATTTTCCGCCAAAAGACAAATTTTGTTTTGATAATTTTAAGTTTTTCAAATTCGCTTTTTCAACATCAGCCTGTAAGTTGAAACCAATTTTATCTGGATAAAAACCAATTTCACCTGCAAGATTATTTATCATTAAGTTGGAATCCAATATGCTTATGCTACCCGTGAATTTGTTGTTTTTAAAACTGCCGTTTGTTTTTATATTTTGATAATTGTAGCCATTAAATTCAAATTGTGGGATAATACCGTTGAAACTATTTTTCATGTCTTTAATGGTAAAACCCGAACCTTTAATATTTCCATCTAAAGAAATGCTTCCAAACAGTTTGTTGTTTATAAATTCACCTAAATTGAATCTTGTCGTTTTTAAGTTTCCACTGTAGGTTGGAATTCCTTTTTCTGGCAATACAATTTTTATATCACTTTGAATATTTCCTAAATCGGTATTGATATTTCCATCCGCAACAAAATCATTTAGAAATCCAGTAAAATGTCCTTTAAAATAGATATTCCCCAAGCGAGATAATTGAGGTTGTTTTATTTTTGAAATTGAAGGAATAAATTGTGTGAGCTCATTAAAATTTGTTGTGGAACCTGTAGAGTTAAATACCAAATATAGTTTGTCTACATCTGGAATATTTTTCAAATCCAAATCGCCTTTTATAATGGTTTGATTCGATTTTAAATAGGCGTTTTTTATTTTGAGTCTATCTACAGTACCATTTACTAAACCCTCTAAATGAACCAATCGATGCCAATCCTTAAGTTCAGGCGCAAATAAAGCAATGTCATCTGTATGCACATTTGATGCCTTTAAATCACCTTCTAATTTAACATTGGTGATGAAGTTTTTCATGTCTTCATTAAAATCCGAATAATGCATTGCATAGTAATTGCCAATTCGACTTTTGTTGGTGATGATGTCTAAATTTTTAAACTCCATTACATCACCGTTCATTTTTACATTTGCTTCTAGTTTCTTAACGTCAAGGCCACAAGTTTCATGTGTGCCAAAATTTACTTTAGCAATTAGTTCATCGTTGCTATAAACTGCATCTTCAATGGTTCCATTTATTTTGTCAAACTTAAAATGTAGTTCATCAAATTTATCCGTGTACTTTTTTCTTGTGGTGAATTCATCATTCAAAAAAGCGCCATCAGTAATGTTTATTTTTTTTATGGAAACCAAAAGTGTATTTTTTTCTTCTGGTTTTGTTTTTGCTGCAGCTTCTAATTTTTGTTTCTCTGCTAGTGTTCTTGTTCCATCATAATTATACAACGAAAAGACAGGCTTTACTAAATTGATTTGATCAATTTTAAACTCATTTTTATTGAAATCTGTTTTCGTAATATCTACACTTAAATCTTGTATAGAAGCACTCATGTCTTCTCCAATCCAATAATCTGATGAAACGAAACGTAAATTTTTTAACCTTAGTTTTTTTAAATCTAAAACCAAATTCGATTTGCGCTTGTCTTTTTTGGGGTTTGAGAAATAATCCAAAATGAATTGATAATTCCATTCTTTTGAATGTCTTTCTACATGAATTTTAGCATCATCCAATTGAATGTCTTTTAAAGTAATGTTGTTTTTTGTAAAAAACCAATCGTTTACATTAACCATTGCCGAACCCGCATACAACAATGTGTCTTTTGAACGATCCTCTATCAGCAGTTTTTTAAATTGTAGTTTATAAAAAAAAGTAAAATCAACAGATTCGATAGAAACTTTTGTATGTAATTTATTTGACAAGTTAGTCGTCACCTTTTTTACCAGCCAAGTTTGAACAGAAGGTACATGAAGCACCCCGTACATACTAAATATTAAAAATAGGAGTACGATGATAACGCGGGACAATATTTTAAAAAATCGTTTCAGCTTTTATGGGTTATTTGTAAAATTAACCAATCAAATTCTAAGATGAACTCAATTTAAATCAAATTCAACTTTTTTTTACAATATTTTATGTAGTAGCATAGTTTGTTTTTGGTCATGTTGAATGCCATCTTTTACAATTATCGATCGGTATTGGAAATTTTATTGTTGCTATTTCATACTTTTAATCATTATATTTTTAAAATATAGCAGTCAAAAATCAAAATTTTAATTCATGCGTTTTATTTTAACCCTTTGCTTCGTTTTCTTTAGTTATTTTTTAAGTGCACAAAGTATTAAAAGTCCAGATTCCTTTTTGGGATACAAATTGGGTTCTTATTATACAGCGCATTTCCAAGTTGTCGATTATTTTAACTCATTGGCAAATGAAGCAAGCGATAAAATAATCGTGAAAAAATATGGTGAAACCAATGAGCGTAAATCACTTATTTATGCCATTATTTCAACACCAGAAAATATTAAGAATATTGAAGAAATTCGTAAAAACAGCATGCGTCTTTCTGGCAATTTATTAGATAAACCAGCTGTTACGAATATGCCAACCATCGTTTGGTTGAGCTATAATGTTCATGGAAATGAAGCCAGTTCTACAGAAACAGCCATGAAGGTGGCTTATGAATTGGTCGCCGGTAAAAATGTCAATATCAACAATTGGTTAAAAAATGCCGTTGTCATCATTGATCCATGTTTGAATCCAGATGGCCGTGATCGTTATGTGCATTGGTTTAACGGACAGTTGGGCGCAAATCCTCAACCTAAATTATTGGCTAGAGAGCATGATGAGCCTTGGCCTTCTGGAAGATTTAACCATTACTACTTCGATTTAAACCGCGATTGGGCTTGGCAAACGCAAGTTGAAACCCAACAACGCATAAAGATTTATAACGAATGGATGCCTACCATTCATTGCGATTTTCATGAACAGTATATTAATGACCCTTATTATTTTGCGCCTGCTGCCGAGCCATTTCACGAAGCCATTACACCTTTTCAACGCAGCTTTCAAAATGAAATTGGAAAAAATCACGCAAAGTATTTTGACCAAAATGGCTGGCTCTATTTTACCAGAGAAATCTTCGATTTGTTTTACCCCTCTTATGGCGATACCTACCCAACATTTAATGGATCCGTAGGTATGACATACGAGCAAGCTGGACATACACAAAGTGGATTGTCTGTTGTAACGGATGAAGATACACTTACACTCTACGATAGAATTGCACATCATTTCACCACAAGCATAAGCACAATAGAAGTTGCTGCTCAAAATGCAGAAAAAATAAACAGTTCCTTTAAAAAGTATTTCGAGGATCAAACTGCAAATGGAAGTGGGAACTATAAATGTTATCTTGTAAATGGAAGCAATAAAAATAAATTGAAAGAGTTGATGAGCTTATTGGATAAAAATCAAATCAAGTATGGTTTTGCAAAAGAAGGCGTTTCTCTAAAAGGATTTAATTATATCGAATCAAAAGAAATGAGTTACAAAGCCACCGCTGCAGATTTGGTGGTTAGTACTTTTCAACCTAAAGGTGCTTTGGTAAATGTACTTTTTGAACCCAATTCAAAATTAGCCGATTCGGTTACTTATGATATTACCGCTTGGTCTTTGCCTTATGTTTATGGGTTAGATGCCTATGCGGTTAAAGAAAAAATTGCAGTAAATAATACAATTCAATCTAATGCAGCATTGGCAAATCTTTCAACCAACAGTTATGCATACTTGTTGGGGTATAAATCCTTCAACGACTCAAAATTATTGACTGCATTATTAAACGTTGGTATAAAAATTAGATATGCAGAAAGTCCTTTTACCATAGCAAGTAAAAACTTTGACCGAGGTACATTGATTGTATTAAATCATGGTAATGAAGACAAAATAAATTCGATGATGGAGTTGGTGAAAAGTTTCAATGCGGATATAACGGCAATCCCTACTGGATTTATGGAATCGGGATTTGATTTTGGCTCCGAAAAAATACATCTAATTAAGAAAAAAAATGTAGCCATTGTTGTAGGCGAAAATACTTCGGCAACAGCAGTAGGAGAGGTTTGGCATTTATTTGATAAGGAGTTGAAATATGAATTGTCGTTAATTAATACAAGCGAAATTTCGAATTTAAAACATGGAGATGTGGATGTGCTGATATTTGTAGACGGAACTTATAAAATGCTATCAGACAAAGAAAGCAGTTTGAAAAATTGGGTTCGTGATGGTGGAAAAATCATTGCACTAGAAGAAGCTGTAAAACAGATGGCTACTGGAGAATGGGGTATTAAAATGAGAAAAGAATCTGAGGCTGCTGATAATAAAGAAAATACTTATAGCGACTTGAAAAGATATGAAAAACGTGAAAGAGACAATGTTAGTTTCAACACGCCAGGTGCAATATATAAAGTTGAATTAGACGATAGTCACCCTCTGGCATTTGGTTATAACAACAATTATTTTTCTTTAAAAATGAATAATGTGGTGTATGAATTTTTAAAAGATGGATGGAATGTGGGTGTCATAAAAAAAGAAGGAATTGTGGCAGGATTCGTTGGCAGTAATACAAAAGAATCTATCAAAGATGGAACTGTGTTTGGAGTGCAATCGTTTGGAAAAGGAACAGTGGTATATTTTTCGGATGATATCATTTTCAGGTCGTTTTGGCAAAATGGGAAAATGATGTTCACCAACGCCGTATTTTTGGTAGATTAATTAAACATCAATTTGTTTTAACTATTTTAATTTCCCTTTAAATATATTTTTTTGAAAAAAATAATCTTTCTGTTTTCGGCATTCATTTATGTAGGACAGCTTTTCGCACAAACACCAAAATCATTAACCTCGTCTGAAATTTTTTCACAATTAAAAAAACTGAATGTAGTTGGTTCGGTTTTATACATTGCAGCGCATCCAGATGATGAAAACACAAGACTATTGGCTTATTTAGCCAATGAAAAAAAATACAGAACGGGTTATCTCAGTTTAACCAGAGGTGATGGCGGACAAAACTTAATAGGAGATGAACAAGGTGTAGATTTGGGTTTAATTAGAACACAAGAGCTTTTGGCGGCAAGAAATGTAGATGGTGCGGAGCAGTTTTTTTCGAGTGCTTACGATTTTGGTTATAGTAAGAATCCTGATGAGGCATTGCGCATTTGGGGGCACGATAAAATACTAAGCGACGTTGTATACATCATCCGTACTTTTAAGCCAGATGTTATTATTTGTAGATTTCCTACAACTGGCGAAGGTGGTCACGGACATCATACCGCTTCAGCTATTTTAGCGGAAGAAGCTTTTGAAGCCGCAGCAGATTCAACAAAATTTCCAGAACAATTCTTAACGGGAGCATCTACTTGGAAAGCCAAAAGACTCTTATGGAACACGTTTAATTTTGGTTCAACAAACACACAAAAAGAAGATCAATTTAAATTGGATGTTGGTGGGTTCAATCCCTTATTGGGAAAGAGTTACGGAGAAATTGCAGCACAGAGTAGAAGTCAACATAAAAGCCAAGGTTTTGGTGTTCCGGCTCAAAGAGGAAAAAGCATTGAGTATTTTAAAATTATCAAAGGAGATTCTTTAAAAAATGAATTGTTTGAAGGCATAAATACACAATGGAGCCGTTTTGAAAATGAAAAAGTTCAATGGGCAAAAGATGTTTTTGAATTGGGTGAAAATGCATCAATCACTTCATTTAATTATGCTTATTTCCAACTAAAAATTGATTCTTTAATTCAAAATTATAACCTCGAACATCCTGAAAATTCAACAAAATCATTAACTGAATTATACAATGGTTTGGTGAAATATCATTCAAAAGGGAATTCGTTGCTTAATAATTATTTTGTTTTAAAAATGAATGAAATACGCTCGCTTATTGAATCTTGTAGCGGATTGTTTTTAGAAGCAATATCAAATCAACCCAAAATTGTAGCAGGCGATTCCACAAAATTGACCTACTCGTTTATAAATCGTTCTGGAATTAAAATCGACAAACTGCGCAATTTTACGAATGGAAAAGATATGTTTTTTGATGAGAAACAAACCAATCAAACCATAAATATAAAAGATAGTTTTTTGGTTGAAAAAAATCAATTTTTATCTCAGCCATATTGGTTGAAAAATAAAATGAACAAAGGCAGTTATGCACTTTCATCTGCTTTTGAATTGCAACATCTCGAAGATAAAGGCATTGTAAATACATTTGATTTAACCCTTTTAGGAAGTCCTTTCTTTTTTGAAAAGCCGGTTATGTATAAATATACAGATCCTATTAAAGGAGAGATTTATCAGCCTACAACTGTGATTCCGGGTTTATATATAATGCCAGAAAAATCAATAATAATAAAATCTAACAACGGAAAAACATTTGTAAATATTACCTTAATCGCCAATCGAAACATCGTAATTGATTCATTGAAAGCCAATAACCGAAACTTGATTTTGGGAACAAAACTTTCATTAGCCAAAGATGAAAAAAAACTCATTAAGGTAGAAATTTCTGATTCAACTACACAGTTTGTTGCTTATGAAGGTGAAAGCGTTTTTCAAACTTATGCTAGAGAAATTAAGTACGACCATATTCCAAACATCATTTATTTTAAACCGGCTCTTGTAGCATGTAAAAGCATTGATTATAAAATTGCTGGAAAAAAAATTGGTTATATCGAAGGGGCAGGAGATAAAGTAGCGGAAGCGTTGACTCAAATGGGTTATGCAGTAACGATATTGAAAAAAGAAGACATTGTTGCCAATAAACTAAAAGATTTCGATGCCATAGTAACAGGTGTGCGTGCATACAACACCAATGAATGGATGAACGAGGTTTACGATGTATTGATGAATTATGTAAAAGAAGGCGGGTTGATGTTGGTTCAATACAATACCAGCAATCAAATTGGTCCAATAAAAGCGAAGATTGCGCCTTATCCTTTTAACGTTTCTCGAAACAGAATTACGGATGAAAATGCCACAGTAAATATTTTAAATCCCGAACTAAAAATCTTTAATTATCCCAATAAAATAACCAACAACGATTTTGAAGGTTGGGTGCAAGAACGAAGCATTTATCATGTAACAGATGCAGATAGCAATTACATCAAACCTTTGAGCATGAAAGATCCAGGCGAAAAAGAAAACGATGGAAGTTTAGCGATTGCGAATTATGGGAAAGGTAAATTTATTTATACGGGCTTGGTGTTTTTTAGACAACTTCCAGCAGGAGTTCCGGGTGCGTTTCGATTCTTTGCAAATTTATTGGCTAAATAAAAGCTAATCTTCTGCAGCTTCTATTTTGTAGATTAACAACAAGTTGCCGTTTGCCAAAATCTTAAAAGGATAATCACCTTCTTTTTTGAAAGTGTAGTTGAATTTTATTTCTCCATTTGAGCTCGTGAAATTAACTCGTTCTGGTTTTGATTGTGTAGCTCCTTCGCCGATGATGATTGAAACATCTGAAATGTTGGCATCATATTGAACCTTAATGGTAAATGAAACGGCTTTTGTAGTGTTGGATTTTATAAATCCATTTTCAGGAAAAAATGAAATTAATTTTTGGTTATAAGCCCCAATGCCAACAAGCGGAAGATCAAAGAAAACCTTTGCAGTTTTACTGCCGGTTCCCAACATCCAAGCACTGTTATCTGGGAAATGATCCAAATTGAAAATATTTTTTTCAGAAAAGAAATAACAATCTGAAAAGCTTTGCGTGAATACCATGAATTTTTTATCCAAACTTCCAGATGCTTTTGCGGCATCTACATAATACCAATTTGAAGGGCTTGTGCTCAATTGAATGACATTCCATGTATGGTTTAATTCATCTGGCATTTCGCCAATTTGGTCGGTGTTGAATCTTGAATAACCATCTACGGTTAAGCAGCGTATATCAGATAAACTGCACATTTCCTGAACAAGTGTCGCAAACCCAAGTGAAGTTGTTTTTCTATTTAGAATTACATTTTCGGGCTGTATGTTTTTGGTGTCGTTGGTTCGAACAGCTTTAGGATCAAGAGCGATGTTGTTGGCAATCCAACTGAAAATCGCTCTTGATTTTAAAGTTTTATCTGAAAAATTTTGCGTTAATGTATCCGCTATTGACGCCACATTTAAAGATGGGAGAGACCCCAATTTTTTCACATATAAATCAACATTTTCAAATTGCTTTATGTTGATTTGAGCAATGCCTGTTGAGGTAATAAATAGGGCAATAAATGATAGATGAATTAAACGCATTGTTTTTAATTTTATTCGCCACCACCATTAGATTCTTTCTTTGCTTTTTGAGCGTCTTTCATGGCTTGAATTTGCTCAGGGGTAAAATTTTCTTTGATTTTTTTTGACTTTTCTTTAGAAGCCATTTTTATTTGTGCCGCTTTTTGATCTGCATTTAAAGTAGTATCACTTTCAATTCTTGATTTCTCAGCTTTAAAAGCTTTATTGATTTCTTTTAGTTTTGCTTTTTGTGCTTCAGTAATTGGAGCGGCAACTGGTGCTACTTGAGCAGTTGCTTGAGGTGTTTCGGTAACAATTGGCGCTACGGCTACAGTATCCGTTTTTGGGGCTTGTTTTTTTGATTTTTTGTTTTGGCAATTAGCAGATACACCTACTAATACAAGGCAAGACAACACAATAATTCTTTTCATTTTTTTTGTTTTAAAGTTAAGATTTCAAATGTCTGATAAATTCCTGACTCAGACGCAACTAATTTAGAAAAGTTTAACCCAAAAAAAATCCTTCAAAACTGAAGGATTTTTTAAAATTATCTAATAAATAATAATTCGCGATATTTTGGAAGCGGCCAAATGTTGTCATCAACCATCAATTCTAATTTATCTGCATGGTATCTGATGGTGTCAAAGTATTTTATTTTGATGTCATCGCAATACGCAATAGCTCTTTCTCTTGTGTTGCTGATTTCATTTGCTTTTTTACGCGCTTCAATCATGGCTTCTACATTTTTGCTAATGGCATTAATGTGCTCACAAATTTTTTCCAATACAGCTTGTTGGCTTTCGTATAGGCTGGAAGAAACATTTAAGTTTTTCAAACCAGAAATATTTTCAATTATTATATTTTGATATTTCACAGCCGCTGGTAAAATCATAGTTGATGCAATGTCTCCAATAACCCTTGCTTCAATTTGTACTTTTTTTATGTACTCTTCAAGCATAATTTCATGACGTGCTTCAAGCTCTAAATGATTGTAGATATGATTGTCTTCAAATAATTTCTTTGCTTTATCAGCAGCAAAAGCATCCAAAGATACTGGCGTTGTTTTTACATTTGGCAATCCTCTTTTTTCTGCTTCTTTTTCCCATTCGTCGCTATATCCATCTCCTTCAAACAATACTTTTTTGCTTTCAACAATATATTTTTGAATGATTTGCATGATGGCTACTTCTTTCTTTTCGCCTTTTTCTATCAATGAATCTACTTCAACTTTAAAGTTTTTAAGCGTTTCTGCCATTACAGAATTAAGAATGGTCATTGGTCCTGCGCAATTTGCAGAAGAACCTACTGCACGGAATTCAAATTTGTTTCCTGTAAATGCAAATGGTGATGTACGATTTCTGTCGGTGTTATCCAACATCAATTCTGGAATACTTTTATGAATATCCAACTTAAGCATTGCTTCATCTGTTTCGTCGAAGTTTCCACCAACCCTGCTTTCTACTTGATTTAAAACATCAGTCAAATACTTTCCGATGAATATTGAAATGATTGCTGGAGGTGCTTCATTAGCTCCCAAACGGTGATCGTTACTCGCACTTGCGATAGATGCACGAATCAATTCTGAATAATCGTGCACTGCTTTGATGGTATTTACAAAGAAGGTAAGAAACATCAAATTCGTTTTTGGCGTTTTACCAGGAGCCAATAAGTTTACACCCGTATCTGTTGCCATGCTCCAATTGTTGTGCTTTCCACTTCCGTTAATACCCGCAAATGGTTTTTCGTGTAACAACACCATCAAATTATGACGCTTAGCCACTCTAGTCATCACATCCATTAATAACGTATTGTGATCTACCGCCAAATTAATTTCTTCAAATATTGGCGCACACTCAAATTGAGCAGGGGCCACTTCATTATGTCTAGTTCTTAAAGGAATACCCAATTTGTAAGATTCGTTTTCGAAATCTTTCATGAATGCATAAACGCGCTCAGGAATTGCGCCAAAATAATGGTCTTCCAATTGTTGCCCTTTTGCAGGTGCATGCCCAAATACAGTTCTTCCAGTTAAAGCCAAATCCGGACGAGCCAAAGCCAACCCAGCATCAACTACAAAATATTCTTGCTCCCAACCTAAAGTTGCACTAACTTTTGAAACGTTTTTATCAAAATACTGACAAACATCAACTGCCGCTTTATCCAAAGCAACAATAGCTTTTAATAAAGGTGTTTTTGTATCTAATGATTCTCCAGTGTAAGAAACGAAAATTGTAGGAATGCAAAGGGTTTTGCCTTCTCCTGTTTCTGTGATAAATGCTGGAGATGATGGATCCCAAGCAGTATAACCTCTAGCTTCGAAAGTTGCCCTCAATCCACCACTTGGAAATGAAGATGCATCTGGTTCTTGTTGTATTAAAGCTCCACCATCAAATTCTTGAATCGGAGTGCCATCGCCTTTTAATGTAAAAAATGAATCATGTTTTTCAGCAGATAAACCTGTTAATGGTTGAAACCAATGTGTGAAATGGGTAACACCTTTTTCTTCTGCCCAAGCTTTTAATCCATTAGCAATGTTGCTGCCCATTGTTCTGTCGATTTTCTTTCCGCCTTTAACCGACGACAATAAACTTTTATACGCTTCATCACTTAAATAATGACGCGCAGTTTTTAAGGTAAATACATTTTCATTAAAAACTGAAGTGATTTTTTCAGCAGTTTTTGTGCTTTGTGCCACACTACTATTTGTAATGTTCTTAATGGCATCGAAACGTAAAGAATTCATATTTTTTGGTTTTTATTTGTCAAAATTAATGAGTTAAATCTTTAAAATGTAATTTTTTTGAAAGAAATATTTTAAAAATGATATTTTGGGGCAAAAAAAGTTAGATATTTTTAATTTTAATCTGTTTGAAATCTTGATTATTGACTAGCTCAAGGTTTCAACCTTGGGTTGTAAAATTTTTTAACTTTTGAATTAAATAAACGTGCATCAAAATTGGCGTTAATAAATAAGGGAGAAACAAGCTTCGATATCTAGCAATCGAATTGTAATTGGGCACAATAAAGCCAGTTGTTACAATCATTATCCCGGCAATCAACAACATATAAAATAAGA
>CANFUJ010000052.1 GCA_947450165.1 Chitinophagaceae bacterium | reverse complement strand
CAAAGGTTTTGGGAAATTTAGCATCAACAAACCTCCAAATAAAGCACCAAAAAAAATTACATTTGATTTATCCACCAATTATGTAAATCTGGATTATCCTGCAGATACGTATCCTATTTATCGACATTACGAATGGTTTGACACAGACGCAGATGGAAACGGAAATTCATTCATGCTTACTTACAGTGATAAAACAACGCATGAGTTTTGGCAAAATTCTAAAAAGATTGGCGATGTAAAATTGTATGCAAAACCATTTCAAGAAATCATCATCAACGATTTACAAAACAACATTGATTTTGAAATGACCAAACCAGAAAAAGTAAAAAACTTAAGCATTACCTACGCATTAAAAAGTCCATTCTCATTAATATATCTAATTGAGTGGTAAGCGTTTCATTTATTGATCCACTTTATCTACGCCGCTTTTAGTAGAATCTATAATTACTGGCAATGCAGTTTGAATGGAGTCGGAACTAGGCATCTGTATTGGAATTTCTGTATTGTTTTTATTTTGATCTGCAGGAGTTGGATTTGTTTTTGCTTTAGATTTTGATTTTTGCTTTTTGGGCTTGCTATTTTTTTTATCCTCTATTACAACTGGCAATGCAGTTTGCATTGAATCACTGTTGAGTACTTGTGTTGAAAGATCTTCTTCTGTTTTATTTTGAATAGCCGTATTTACTTTCTCTTTTGATTTTGATTTTTTATTTTTTGGCTTATCATTTTTTGCAGAATCAATTATCGATGTTGAAGCAGTTTGCATTGAATCGGAGCTTGACAACTTTATTGGAAGTTCTACAATGTTTTTATTTTTAGGATCGGGAGTCGGATTTGTTTTTTCTTTTGATTTTTGTTTTTTTGTTTTACCATTTTTTATTTGATGATTTTGTTCATCCAATTTAACTTCACTATCGTCATCAATTTTTAATTTGGCATGTTGAATTACAAAATAAAAATCTTTAGTAGTAACCTTATCAACGGCAACAATATGCTCTAAAAAATGACCATTTTTATTCCATAACGTGTTTTTCTTTTCCATTTCATACCCCACATTGGGAATAAAATATTCTCCATCTGCCAATCCTAATGAAAAAATTGGATTTTCTGGTGTTCTCCCCTTCCCACTAAAAATCATGGCTTCCATAATTCTATCATTCAAGCTCATATAATAGCTAGATAGTCCATTGAAATAAATGGCACTATCAAATACCATGTCTTTTTCGTACACTTTACTGATTTTTCCATACGCGTATGAAATTTCGCGAAGTACCAACAAACTAAGTGGGTGACCGTGCAAATATGATTTAGATTTTTCTATAGCTTCTGAAAATTCGTTGGCGTTATTGTGGTCAAATATTTCAACTTCTTTTTCCATATCTTCCAATGGCTTGTACTTCGGATTTTCAGTAAAACCAATCATCAATGCAAGCGTTTCATAATTTGTTAGGGAAGAATCATTATCCTGAAACCTTTTTAAAAGCTTTTCGTAGAACAAATTCGATTCTTGATCCTGACTATTCGTTAAAATTGACTTGAAATCTTTTTTATAATTAAAGGTTTGTATTGTAGAATCAACTGAATTCTGTGATTTTAAACCATTAAAAAACAGAAATAGCAGTAAAAAACTAAGGGATAAGGGCTTCATATTTTTAAACATAAAGCAAATTAAATAAAACTATGAAGAATCAAAAAGAACAAATGATTAAATTATTTTGTAATCGATTTGGATTAAAGATGAATTCCATTACCTTTGCGACGCTAATTACGTCAATTAGGTCAAATTTCAATTGAGCGAGTTAGCATATTATGAGAGCATAAACCTACATATCATAGCTGAATTGTAATTACAATTCCAAGGGTAACCCCAATTGCCCTGCTTAAAAATAAATTTCAAATAAAATCTAAAACAACAAAATAAAAAAAGATGGCAGATTTACGTTATCAACGAAACTTTGGTATTGCCGCACATATTGATGCGGGCAAAACCACTACCACCGAACGTATATTATATTATACAGGTGTGAATCATAAAATTGGTGAAGTGCACGAAGGTGCTGCAACCATGGACTGGATGGCTCAAGAACAAGAAAGAGGTATTACCATTACTTCTGCTGCAACAACTTGTTTTTGGAATTTCCCAACTGTTCAAGGTGTAAAAGGACCAGATACCAAACAATTCAAATTCAACATCATTGATACTCCAGGTCACGTAGATTTCACTGTAGAAGTTGAGCGTTCACTTCGTGTATTGGATGGTTTATTGGCATTGTTTTGTGCAGTATCAGGTGTAGAACCTCAATCAGAAACTGTATGGCGTCAAGCTAACCGTTATAAAGTACCACGTATCGGATTCGTAAACAAAATGGATCGTAGTGGTGCTGATTTCTTAAACGTGGTAAAACAAGTTAAAGAAATGCTTGGAGCAAAAGCTGTTCCACTTCAATTGCCAATTGGCGCTGAAGACAACTTCAAAGGTGTGGTAGATTTAATTACCATGCAAGGAATGGTTTGGGATGATGCTACTCAAGGTATGACTTATAAAGTAGTTCCTATTCCAGAAGATATGATTGATGAAGTAAACGAGTGGAGACAACATTTAGTTGAAGCTGTTGCTGAGTATGATGAAAAATTGTTGGAAAAATTCTTTGATGATCCAAATACCATTACTGAAGCAGAAATGCATGAAGCAATTCGTAAAGCGGTAATTGATATCTCTATCATTCCAATGATGTGTGGTTCTTCATTTAAAAACAAAGGTGTTCAAACTGCGTTAGATGCCATTTGTCGTTATTTACCTGGTCCATTGGATATTGATGCCGTTGGTGGTGTTAATCCTGATAATGGAGAAGAATTAATCCGTAAAGCAGATGCAAAAGAACCATTTGCAGCGTTGGCATTTAAAATCATGACAGATCCTTTCGTAGGACGTTTGGCGTTCTTCAGAGCATATAGTGGAAGATTAGATGCAGGTTCTTATGTATTAAATACAAGAACGGGTAAAAAAGAGCGTATCAGTCGTATCATGCAGATGCATGCGAACAAACAAAACCCAATCGATTTTATCGAAGCAGGTGATATCGGAGCTGGTGTAGGTTTTAAAGACATCAAAACTGGAGATACTTTGTGCGATGAAAATCATCCAATTGTATTGGAAGCAATGACTTTCCCAGAACCGGTAATCTCAATTGCAATTGAGCCTAAAACTCAAGCAGACGTTGATAAAATGGGTATGGCGATTGCTAAATTGGTAGAAGAAGATCCTACATTACGTGTACGTACAGACGAAGAAACAGGCCAAACCATTTTGAGTGGAATGGGTGAACTTCATTTGGAGATCATCATCGATCGTATGAAGCGTGAGTTTAAAGTTGAAATCAATCAAGGTGCGCCTCAGGTTGCTTACAAAGAAGCATTTAGAACAATGGTTCAACACCGTGAAACGTATAAAAAACAAACGGGTGGTCGTGGTAAATTTGGTGATATCATGTTTGAAATCGGACCAGCTGATGAAGAGTGGTTAAAAGAAAATCCATTGGGTGGTTTACAATTTGTAAACGACATCTTTGGAGGATCTATTCCAAAAGAATTTATTCCACCAATCATCAAAGGATTTACAGCAAGTATGACCAATGGTGTATTAGCTGCATATCCAATCGTTGATATGAAAGTGCGTGTATTTGATGGTAGTTACCATGATGTGGATTCTGATGCTATCTCGTTTGAACTTTGTGCTAAGCAAGGTTTCCGTGAAGCAGGTCGTAAAGCAAAACCAGTTTTACTTGAGCCAATAATGAAAGTGGAAGTATTAACACCAGACCAATACATGGGTGATGTAACAGGTGATCTTAACCGTCGTCGTGGTATGCTAGAAGGTATGGATAGCAGACATGGTGTACAAGTGATCAAAGCTAAAGTTCCATTAAGTGAAATGTTTGGTTATGTAACTCAATTGCGTTCATTATCAAGTGGACGTGCTACTTCTACCATGGAATTCAGTCATTACGCTCCTGCTCCAACAAACGTTGCAGAAGAAGTAATCGCTAAATCAAAAGGTAAAATTAAAATTGAAGATTAATTTCAACTTTTATAATTTGAAAAAAAGCTGTCTCAAAAAGGCAGCTTTTTTTTGTGCTAGAATCCTGTTCAAAAGGTTCAATACGTTCAATGCGTTCAAAAGGTTTGGGATTTTCGTCTGCCGATGTTGGTGTTATCACCAATCATCGAGGGAGAGAAAACGGTTTAAATCGCTTCGCTGATTTAAGGGATTGTTGAATCCGAATCCTATTGCGTGAAACAAAAAAAGTTCAAGGGGTTCAATACGTTCAATGCGTTCAAAAGGTTGGGGATTCTCGTCTGCCGATGTTGGTGTTATCACCAATCATCAAAGCAGAGAAATTTAATTTCGTTACATTTTGAAAATCATGTCTATAGATGTACCAAAAAAAATGTCGATCAACTTATTGAACTCATTGAACTTATTGAACATTTTAAACCTCAGATACTTCTCAAACCTCTCAAACCTCTTTACCCTTCAGAACCTCAAACAATTCCGTAAAATATTTTTTTGAAATAAAGTAAAAAGAATCGGGCTGGATTTTCTTTATTTTAGTTGACGCTTCTTTTGTTTTACCAAGTTTAGACAAAGCTAATGCTTGATATAAATGAAGTTGATCGTAATAACCTTTCCAATTAAATTCTTCGTATTTTTCGAATTCTGTTAAAGCAATTTCACTGATCTTTAAAAGATGCTCGTATTCTTTAGCATGCCATAATCCATCGCAAACAAAATAATGAAACCCTGGAAATTCGCGAAACAATTCCTTGGCATTTCTTGGTTGTAATTTTTCAACCTTATAAATTTCGGTGATGATTTTTGAAATCATTTTGGGATAAAACAAAAAGGAATAAATGAGTTGAACCTGATAATATCTGCCCAATACAAATGGATGAATTTCTTTTGTTTTTTTGTATTGAAGTAAAACTTTATTGTGATAAAAATTCATCATTTTATCATCTCCATCAAAAAAATATTTCAAGAATAAAACACAGCATGCAAACAGTTTTCCTTCTTGCGAATTTTCGTATTTCAAATACAGCTCATACCCTCTATATTGAAACGCGGACAGTATTTCATAATCAGGAAACAATTCAAAATAAAATGCCCTTCCAATTTTAGATTGAGCAAGCGGTAACATGGTTTCTTCAAACAAGTTTTTATTCTCCTTTAAAAGCATGGCCATTGTTCTGCTTGCCGCCTGAAATGATTGATCTGATTTTGATATCTCTTTAAAATGTTTGGGCGTATAAAAATCAATAACAATTTGTGCAACAGAAACTTGTTTTTGTTTTGTGCATAAAGCGATGTATTCTTTCAGAATTTTTATGGTGTCGTAAGAAGGAGAAAACTCAGATTTATTAAATCCAAAAAATCGCTTTAGCGTTGAAAAAGAAAGGTATTTTCCGGTAGTTAATAAAATATGATTAGACAAGTTTTTACAATCAATGGCATTTTCAATTTCAATCTTACAATTGGATTTGATTTCCTTTTGTAAAGAAGCGATTTCCAATTTTGATATAACGTTTTTCTTTCTTGCCATTTGTTCAAAATTAGAAATAAAAGATGGGGAAAAAGAAGCATCAAATTAATGGTCATTAATGGATTGAAAAATATTGATTTTTAAAAATACATTTATAAAAATTTTACTTAAACCAAAAAACTATCCAATGGCAACATTAAAAAATTTAAGAGCTGCTGCACAAAAAACGAAAGACGGCAAAGTTGATTTAAGAACGAAAGAAGGTAAAGAGGTTGCCGAAAAAAGAGCTGAAAGAAATGAAAAAAGAGCAATTAGAAAAGCAGCAAAAAAGTAATTAATGAGGCAGTTTATCGAAACTGCCTCATTCTATTTTTAAATTAATTAGCAACCATATTTTATGCACACAATAGTAATTGGCACATCAAAATCCAAAAATGAATTGGGTTATTATATCGATTCTAAAAAGAAATTTTGGACATTAATAAATGCAGCTGGAATTACCCCAAATGTTTTAGAACCCAATCAATACAAAACGTTGATTAATGATTATGGAATTGGATTTGGCGAATTAGCTTTTGATCATGTTTTTCTAGGTGAGGATTTAGACAACGAATCCATTACCAATGATTCAGATTTAAGTCAACAATTGCATGTGTTAAATGCAGGCATTCCAAAATTAATTCAGCACTTGTTGAATACAAAACCAAAACGAATTGTTTTTAATGGAAAAACGGCTGTTGCTGCATTTTATCAATTTAATAAAAATGGAAAAGTAGAAAAATTAAAGTCGGGCTATGTTAAAGAACTTGGTTTTGAATACGGAAAAATAGACACATGGAATGGCATTGAAGTGTATATGATGCCTAATTTATCAAATGCTGCTGGGAAAACATGGAAAGAAGATAAAGGAGAAGAAAAATGGTTGAGTTTTTGGCAAATGATAAAAAATGACATGCCCAAAAAATCAAAAAACAATTTATGGATAATCGCTTTAATAATCGCGGCGATAGCAATTACAATTATTATTTTAAACCAATCTAAATAAAAAAATATGGCAAGAGAATTATCAATGAACGGCAACACCAAGTTAAAAACGATTTTACAAGAATTTACAGATCGTTTCCCTTTTATCAGACTCAGCATTTACGCTTCTACTGAAAGAGAAAAAAGTTCAAAAGTTCCATTAGATTTTGAAAAAACTATAGCTGAGGTTCGTGAAGTAAAATCATCAGAGCCAGCAATTATAAGAGGTGGACAAAAAGTAAGGAATTTAGAAAAAATGATAAATGATGTTTTTGGATTGTATTGCCAAGTGGCTTATACCGACAAAAACGGAAATAACACATACACTACAGGAAATTTAGATGAAATGAGTTTACGTGAATTGAACGCACATGGAGAAGAGAATGGATGGCAAAAAGATAAATGGCATATTTCAATAAAATAAAAAAGAAAAACCATGTCTGATAAAAAAAGAGAAATCCTGAATCATCGTAATGAAATCGATAGAATAAAAAAATTTATTGAGAGCAGAAAGCACAGTATTGAATCTCATAAAAAAAGCAAATCTGCTGTTTCTGAACGATATAAAAGTCAAATTGCAAGAGCAGATAAAAATGACAAATCGAAATTAAGGGATAGAAAAAAACACGAATTAGAAAACTTTGCAAAACAAATTGAATCTTTAAAACGTGAAATAAACAATTTTAAAGACCAAATTTCTAAACAAAGAGATTACATAGCTCGATTAAAAAAATAATGAAAATATTTATTGCAATAATTATTGGCTTAGTAGCTGGATTTGTATCAATGGGCATTCAATCCCTTTTTATTTCCAGACGTGATCAATATCGCAATTCTGGTTTCGCTATTTTCCTTTGGAAACTCAGTTGGTGGATAGGTGGTTTTATCATGGGCGCTGGTTTCTACTACAGATACATGTAAGTATAAAAAAATAATGAATTAAAGCTAATCCGGTTCTTTCTAGAACTGGATTTTTTATGATTTCATTTCGGATGTTTGATACTTCATATTGGATACTCAACCATGTTCCATTTGTAAAAAAGCAATTTCCAATTTTGAGATATTGTTTTTTTCTTGCTTAAAACTTTAAACCAGCGAAGTGATTTATACTTTTTTTCATCCATCCTCTTCTTTCCAAAAGAATTTTCTTTTCCAAATATGTTGTTTTCAATATTGAAAATTATTTAGGTTATACGCTCTTTGCTTACTTAAATAAATGTTTATGATTTCAGAAAATGACATCCTTGATTGTATAATAAGAGTCCGTGGTAAAAAAGTTATGATTGATAGAGATTTAGCTTCAATTTATGGTGTAACCACAAAAAGATTAAATGAACAGGTAAAAAGAAATTTATCTAGGTTCCCGGAAGACTTTTTATTTCAACTAACCAAAGAAGAAAAAGCTGAACTGGTCGCAAATTGCGACCGGTTCTTAATGTTACGCCATGCTACAACATTACCCTATGCCTTTACAGAACATGGTGCTGTTATGCTGGCATGTATATTAAATAGCGAAAAAGCCATTCAAGCTAATATTCAAATTGTAAGGGTGTTCACGGCTATTCGAGAATTGGCTTTACATAACAAAGACATGCTTTTGAAAATTGAACAAATTGAACAAAAAATAGGAATGCATGACAAAGAAATAAAGTTTAAATCGCTTCGCTGGTTTAAGGGTTTAATGGTTTAAGGTTGGAAATATTTTCCATTTATTAGCATCTTTGCATTAAAAAAACTTCGTGTCTTTGCGCCTTCGTGTCTTTGTGTCAAAAAAATACTGCAAGCATTTCGTCATAACGTGTTTCAATTTCCTTTGCGTGCTTTGCGTCTTTGCTCCTTTGCGTGCTTTGCGTCTTTGCTCCTTTGCGTACTTTGCGTGAAACAAAAAAAACTTTGAATCTCCAACATCGAAAGCTTGCTGTCAATAGTCTTTGCTAGAAAATCATTTACAGTCACCAGTTACAAACCGTCGTCATTTTTTTTATGCCGCCCCGCTGGGGCTGTAATTCATATTCATCATCTTTTAGTAGGATATCACCCCGCTGGGGTTGTGTATAATCATCATTTTTATACACGCATCTTTTTATGTAAGCTCCCAACTTCCCCCTTCATGGATCGAGGGCTGACTTTCTGGCTGGGGATGGGGCTATTTGTTTCGCGCAAAGCTCGCAAAGGAGCAAAGACGCAAAGGATTTTTTTGAAACACAAGGTTTTTCTATAAAACAAAGTTGTTTCTTAATGGAAAATACTTCCAGCTTCCCCCTTGGGGGATCGAGGGGGCAAAAAAAGTCCCGCTCTAAAGCAGGACTTGATTCGTTTTGGTACAGAGAGTATTTATTCTTCTGTTTTTGTTTCTTCTGGAGCTACTTCTTCAGCTGGAGCAGAAACTTCTGCCTCAACTTCAGCTGGCGTAACAACTTCTACTTTTTTCACTACTGGAACATTGCGACGATCCATGTGGGCTTTTTTATGAGCCGATTGACGTTGTGCAATTTGAGCATCATGCTCAGTTGTCCATTTTGTGAATTTTTCCATAGCAGTAGCTTCGTCAAATAGACCAAGACTTACGCCACGAAGTAGATGTTTAAGGAATAATACACCTTTGAATGAAAGAATACGACGAACGGTATCAGTAGGTTGTGCACCTTTCTGTAACCAGTCCAATGCCTTCTGACGATCTACCTGCACAGTTGCAGGAACAGTCAAAGGATTGTACGTACCTAACTTCTGAATGAATTTACCATCGCGAGGACTACGTCCGTCAGCAACTACAATGAAATAGAATGGTCTTTTCTTAGAACCATGTCTTTGCAATCTCATTTTTACAGCCATAAAAATAGAAATTTTTTAGGTTGTGAACAATAGGGTTTAATCCGCTTTTAAAAACGGAGAACGAAGATATATAAAAATTTGTGGAAAAGTTGTCGAAATATAAAAATATTTTTATTCCCTCTTTTTATTAAAGATTTTCAGCACTTACTTTATTACCTCCTACCCAATGCACCCAAGCCCGGCATATTTCCCATTGGCATTTTATTCATCATTTTCATCATCTCTTTCATCTGGTCAAACTGCTTCAAAAACTGATTTAATTCCGCAAGATCTTTTCCGCTCCCTTTTGCAATTCGTGTCTTTCTGCTTGGATTGATTAAATCTGGATTTTTTCTTTCCTCCATGGTCATCGAATTTATCATCGCCTCAATTCCTTTGAAAGCATCATCATTTATATCCAAGTCTTTGATTTGCTTTCCTACACCAGGTATCATGCCCATCAAATCTTTAAGATTCCCCATTTTTTTTATTTGCTGAAGCTGGGTTTTAAAATCTTCAAAATCAAATTGATTTTTTCTAATCTTCTTTTCCAATTTTGCGGCCTCTGCTTCATCAAATTGCATTTGTGCTCTCTCTACCAAACTCACAATATCACCCATACCCAAAATTCGCTGTGCCATACGATCTGGATAAAATACATCCAGCGTTTCCATCTTTTCCCCACTACTGCTAAATTTGATCGGTTTGTTTACCGTGTATTTAATCGACAAAGCCGCTCCACCTCTTGTATCACCATCTAATTTAGTAAGCACAACCCCAGTAAAATCAAGCCTTTCATTAAATGCCGCTGCCGTATTCACAGCATCTTGTCCGGTCATACTATCTACTACAAATAAAATCTCCTGTGGATTAATTGCCGATTTTATATTGGCAACTTCATTCATCATGATTTCATCTACAGCCAAACGACCAGCAGTATCTATAATGATTACATTTTTATTTCTTGATTTGGCCTCTTTAATGGCATTTTGAGCAATCGAAACTGCATCTTTATTTTCACGTTCGCTATAAACGTCCACGCCAATTTGACCACCAAGTACTTCAAGTTGATCAATCGCCGCAGGACGATAAATATCGGCAGCTACCAATAATGGAGATTTCCCTTTTTTTGTTTTCAGATAATTGGCCAACTTCCCACTAAATGTAGTTTTACCACTACCCTGCAACCCTGCAATTAAAATGATGGCTGGATTACCTGTTACATTAAACACACTTTCTGAGCCACCCATCAATTCGGTTAACTCATCCTGCACAATTTTCACCATCTGTTGGCCAGGATTTACAGCAAGTAAAACTTTAGCCCCCATTGCCTTTTCTTTTACTTTATCCGTAAAATCCTTGGCAATTTTATAATTCACATCGGCATCTACTAAAGCTCTTCTAATGTCTTTTATTGTATTTGCGATATTTAAGTCGGTAATTCTCCCCTGACCTTTTATATTCTTAAATGCACTTTCTAATTTTTCACTTAAATTCTGGAACATATTTATTGCTTTTTTAAAACCCTAATTTGTTATTTATTAAACGCTGCATTTAGCAATTCCGCTTGTTCTTTCGCATGCATTTTTGCATAACCCGTAGCCGTAGCCGCACTTGCAACTCTGCTGAAAATATAAAAATTGATGTTTTTCAAATTCATTCTAAGATAAGATGCTGCACCCATGTTTAATGGCTCTTCCTGAACCCAATACCATATTGCTTTTCCGTATTTTTTATACAACTCATCCAATTGATTTTGTGGTAATGGATACAATTGCTCTATTCTTACTATTGCAATGTCGGTACGCTCTTCTTTTTGACGTTTTTCTTCTAAATCGAAATAAATTTTTCCAGAACACATCAACACTTTTTTCACAGAGGCTGCATCAGCAGTTGTATCATCTATTACTTCTTTAAACGAACCTTTAGTAAATTCCTCTACATCGCTATAACTGCCTGGATGACGCAAGTTCGCTTTAGGTGAAAAATTAATCATCGGCTTTCTAAATTCCCATGTTAATTGACGACGTAATGCGTGGAAGAAATTCGCGCCGGTTGTAATGTTTGTAATGATGATATTGTTTTCGGCACATTGTTGTAAAAAACGCTCTAGTCTTGCACTGCTATGCTCAGGACCCTGACCTTCATAACCATGTGGCAGAAGCATAACCAACCCATTCATATTTTGCCATTTGGTTTCGGCAGAAGTAATAAACTGATCGATAATGATTTGAGCGCCATTTGAAAAATCTCCAAATTGCGCTTCCCAAATGGTTAATGTATTTGGGTTAGCCATTGCATAACCATATTCGAATCCAAGGACCGCATATTCACTTAAAAAAGAATTGTAAATTCTAAATTGAGCAGTGTCTTTATTTGCAAAGTTTAAACGGTTATGTTCAACATTTGTTTTTTCATCAAACAACACCGCATGTCTATGACTAAACGTTCCACGCTTCACATCTTGCCCAGTCATTCTAACATCCTTGCCTTCAAAAATCAAACTTGAATAAGCCAATAATTCTGCTGTAGCCCAATCAATTTTTTGTTGATCTTGAAATAATTTTATTTTGTCCTGAATCAATTTTTCCACTTTCTTCAATGGCTTAAATTCAGCTGGCCATTGCATTAAACCATCAAAAAGAAAATTTAAATCCGCTTCTTTTATTGAAGTATCTGGCGAAGCTTGAAAATCTTCTGGTGTTGCTTTACGCAAACTTTGCCACCACAATTCTGGTTGTTGATATTTATACGGTAATGGATTTTGCTTCACTTCATCTAAACGATCCTGAAGCTCTTGCAAAAACTTAAGCTCCATTTCTTTAGCAAGTGATTTAGCATCTGGCTCTCCATTTTCCATCAAAAATTGAGTGTACACTTCTCTTGGATTCAAATGCTTATCAATTAGTGCATACAATTGTGGCTGTGTAAATTTGGGCTCATCTCCTTCATTATGTCCGTGTCTGCGATAACAAACCATATCAATGAAAACATCTGCATTAAATGTTTGACGGTATAAAGCCGCAATTTCAGAAACTTTAACCACTGCTTCTGGATCATCACCATTTACATGAAAAACAGGCGCTTGAACCAATGATGCAATTGATGTAGAATAATCCGCACTTCTCGCATCTTTAAAATCTGTAGTGAATCCAATTTGATTGTTGATGATATAATGTATTGTTCCACCTGTAGTATAACCATTCAATTTACTCATTTGAAGCACTTCGTAAATAATGCCTTGTCCAGCTACTGAAGCATCTCCATGAATCAAAATAGGTAGAATTTTTTTATGGTCGCTGTCATACATCACATCTGCTTTACTTCTCGAATATCCCACCACTACTGGATCTACAGCTTCCAAATGCGAAGGGTTTGGACATAATTTTAAATGTAATTTCTTACCTGAAAAAGTTTCTACATCGCTGGTAAAACCAAGATGATATTTCACATCGCCACTTCCCATTGTAGTGTCTGGCAAAGCGTTTCCTTCAAACTCATTGAATATTTCAGCATAGGTTTTTCCTAAAATATTGGCCAATACATTTAATCTTCCACGATGCGCCATTCCAATAACCACTTCTTCAACGTCATTTTCAGATGAAGCATTTAAAATAGCATCCAAAGCTGCAATGGTTGTTTCACCACCTTCTAAACTGAACCTTTTTTGTCCGATGTATTTGGTGTGTAAAAACTTTTCAAACATTACACCTTCGTTCAACTTTTGTAGTATTCTTTTCTTTTTTTCAATTGAAATTGGCTCGAATACTTTTTTCTCAAAAGCGCTTAACAACCAGTTGTATTTTTCGGGATCATTAATAGAAGAAAAATCAATACCAATATGATTTGTATAACAACTTTGAAGATGAGTGATGATATCTTTTAAAGTATTTTTTTCAATGTTTAATAAGGCTGCAATTTGAAATTGCGCATTCATATCTGCTTCTGTTAATCCAAAATTAGAAATTTCAAGATTAGCATGTCTGTCAACCCTTTCTCTAATGGGATTTGTTTTTGCAATCAAATGACCGCGATTTCTATATGCCTGAATCAATTGATAAACCGCAAATTCTTTATTAAGATTACCTACAGAAACCGTGTTATTTGAATGAGCAGAAACTTTTCCATTTGCCACATTAGAAACGGCAAAATCAAAACCTTCAAAGAACTTCCTAAGTTCTTGATCAATACTTGTAGGGTTATTTACAAAATCCTGATATAAACTTTCAATATGGGCCGGAGTGGAATTTGTAATAAATTGAAAATCCTTCATAATGGTTAAAATAATTTTATTGAAGCGCTTTAATTGATAATTTGGTTGCAAATATCGGCTTAAAACTTAAGAATCTAAGACAGAAATTTTGTATTTTTAAATGATTTTTTTTCGAAAAGATTAATTGATGAAATAAAAAATTAAAAAAAACTCGTTTTATAAAAATCATATCCCTATCTTTGCGTCCCTAAAATAGAATACATGGCAAATCATAAGGCTACCAAAAAAGATGTTCGTCAAAGTGCAAAACGTAATGCACGCAATAGATATTACGGAAAAACTACCCGTAATGCAATCAGAGATATTCGTGCAATTGAAGAACCAACTGCAGCTTCAGAGAAATTACCTTCTGTAGCTTCAATGATTGATAAATTAGCAAGAAGAGGAACAATTCATAAAAATAAAGCGTCTAACTTGAAGCGTAAATTAGCTTTAAGGGTTAATGCTTTAGCTACTAAATAATTAATTTTATTTCTAAAATAGTTTAGACCTGCTTTTTAAGTGGGTCTTTTTTATTTGTGGTTAACCAATTTCATACAGCTTATTTTTAAAAAATTAAATTGCTGTATATAGTATATTTAAAAAAGTTTGCCTTATCTTCGCACCCCCTAAAAAAATAAATGGGGATTAATAATTTTTTAAACTTTAAAACAGGTAAAATGAGCAATTACGAATTGATGGTGATTTTTACCCCAGTGTTGTCTGAAGAGGAATTTAAAGCCGCTCAGAAAAAGTACGAAACGCTTGTAGTTGAAAACGGCGGTTCTGTTACACACACTAAACCATGGGGACTAAAATCACTGGCGTATCCAATTGCCAAAAAGACTACTGGTCTTTATTGGGTAATGGAATACAGTGCGCCAACCAGCTTCAATGAAAAGTTGAAAATTCAACTTTTACGTGACGAATCAGCTATGCGTCACATGTTTACTGTACTCGATAAATACGCCGTTGAGTACAATGATAGAAAGAGAAGTGGTGTACAACATTTTTCATCAGAAAAAGCAGGTGTATAATCATGGCAAAAGCAAACGAAATAAAATATTTAACGGCCATTAAAGCAGACAATAGACCAAAAAAATATTGCCGCTTTAAAAAAATGGGTATCCGTTATGTTGATTACAAAGACGCAGATTTTTTAAAGAAATTTTTAAACGAACAAGGTAAATTATT
>CANFUJ010000051.1 GCA_947450165.1 Chitinophagaceae bacterium | reverse complement strand
CTGGAGCTGTGTAACGATATTTTCTAGAACCACATACATTCGTTTGTAATGGAGTAATCGTAACTGCAGTTGGTGCTGATACTACTGTTCTTGTTAAGGCAATTGATTTTGCCAAACTTGTATCACATGATGATAAGTAGTATGCATTAACTGATTTAGGTGTAGTTAAAGTAATGGTATCAGGGAATACAACAGTAATTGCTGTATCATTCAAACGTACTACTGTTGATCCTGCTGGAGCATCAAAATAGTATCCTGTTACACCTGCTGCTGTTCTAACTCTGAAAGTGTCTTTAACACCTGTTGCAGCTACATAAGATTGTGTAAACAAACAAACATTTGTTCCTGTTCCTGTAAATGTTGTTGGCGCAGTTGGTTGAGCACCAGAAACTGATAAAGTTGAGGTTGGACCGTATGTTGTACCACATAATGCAGCTTTAACGGTTACGATACCTGTTGTTTTCATTATCAATACTGCAGAACTGTTACCTTGTCCAGATTTAACTGAATTTCCTGTACCAGATACAGACCAATTGTAAGTATAACCATCCGTATTTACAACTGAGTAAGTTTGTAACGTATCACATTGACTGATGTTGATGTTTCCGGTAATTGTACCTGGAGCTGTCGGTGTTGTAGATAATATAACAGCTACAACTGAATCAGAAACCACGTTAGTTGGTGATTTTGATCTGATTTTATAAGTACCTGCTACTAATCCAGTGAAAGTTGTAGGAGTACCAAAAGTAACACCATTGTCTTTACTATACTGATATCCAGTAATTGGAGAAATAATAGATACGCTACCAGTAGCTACAGTACATGTAGGTTGAGAAATACTGATAGATGGAGACAATGCAGATCCTTTGTAGAAATAAACATTATCTAAATAGAATGTACGTAATGGATTTCCTTCTTCAGCAGTTGAGAAAATCATTTGAGCCAAATGTGCTCTTGATGCTAATCCTGAGAAGTTAGAAGCTGGAATATCAATTGATACCCATCCGCCTTTAGTTGGTGTAAATGTTAATTCAGATTCTGAATCATCACCACCACCATATGAAGCATTTGCACCAAAATCAACAAATTTAACCCTGAATACATTTGCATCTGGTGTGTAAACATCTAAATGGAAAGATGTCATTGCAGATGCATCAATTGGAGCAGAAGTAAATTCTATTCCAGAGAAAAGGTGATTAAAATACTTTTTAGTTGCGTTTCCTTGGATTTGAATATCAGATTGACTTGTAACGTCCCAATCTGTTGACCAAGTATCGATTGTAGCATTTGCATAAGCATTGCTGAATAATGATTTAACATCAGCAGCGTTTCTTGTAGGTGGTACTGGAGCTGCAACAGCTGGTGGTGCAAAATTCACCGTAAAAATTGCTGTTTTAGATCCAGCTAAAAATCCTGCGCCTGCAGCTTGATTTGCAGTTATTGTAGATGTACCCGCTCCTACAACAATAATAGAATCATTGCTGATAGTTGCTACACTTGTGTTGCTACTTGTGTAGGTAAATGCAACAGAACTAGAACTTGTTGGTGCTGTAATTTTAAATTTAGCATCTCCAACTGTTTTTGTTGGAATAGTAAATGAACCATAAGATGGAGCACCTGCTGGTTTCCAGAAATACATATTATCAATGTAAACTGTTGGTCCTCCAAATGGAGTACTTACAAATTTAAATTGATTTATTGCAGACAAATCAATTCCTTGACTTGAATATTCCGATAAAGCAACATCATAACTTTGCCATCCTGCGAATGGAGGATTAAAAGAAACTTTTCTTTCAAAAGCACCATTTGCGGTGTTAATTAAATACAAATCAAAAGTTTCGCAATTAGCAGTCCAGATGTCAAAATGTAATTTGGTCATTCCAGAAGCATCAATCGCACTTGCGAATTCAACGCCATGATAATTTAAATTAGGATACTTATGCGTTAAGTTTCCAGCAATTGTAGTATCTTCTGCTACTGCATTTTGCCACCACCATGGGAACCAGTTTGTTCCTGAAAGATTAGAATAAGCACCACTGAATAAAGAAATTACATCAGTTGCCACTCTTGTTGGAGGATTGGGCGCAGCTGTTTGAGGTGCAGTTGGACCAGTTACCACCAAATTAGCTGTTGTGCTACCAGCACCATAAGAACCCGCTGCTGCTTGTGTAGCTGTAATTACAGTAGTACCCGCACCAACTACGGTAACTGTTGTACCACTGATTGTTGCTACGTTTGTATTGCTACTTGTAAATGTGAAAGAACCAGTACTGTTACTCGTTGGAGCTGTTAAAGTAAATGCAGCTGCACCAACTGTTTTAGCTGGAACCGTAAATGAGCCAAATGATGGAGCTGGATTTGCTCTCCACATGTAAATATTATCCATGTAAACAGTTCCACCTTCTGCAACAAAAATCATTTGAGCCAAATGACCTCTTGTTACCAAAGCAGTAAAATCAGAAAAGTTAATGTCATAACTTACCCAAGTAGATTGAGCAGGAGTATATCCTATTTCGTGCTCCACATCATCACCGCCACCATAAAAACCATTTGGTCCAAAATCAACTAATTTGATTTTAAACACATTTGCATTTGGCGTCCAAATGTCAATATGGAATTTCTCCATATTAGTAGCATTAATTGGACTAGATGTAAATTCTACTCCAGCAAATGCCATGTCTTTATATAACTTAGTTGTATTTCCAGCAATTGAAACATCTTCTGGCTCTACTGTATTATCCCATGTAGTTGACCAAGTGTCAACAGTTACATTAGTATAACTGTTACTAAATAAAGAAATAACATTTGAAGCAGATCTAGTTGGAGGAGTTGGAGCTGCTGTTGCAGGTGGAGGTGAAGTTACCACCAAAGAAGCAGAAATTGATCCTGAACCATAAGCACCTGCAGCTGCTTGAGTAGCCGTAATATTTGTAGTTCCTATACCTACTAAAGTAATTGTACTACCACTTACAGTAGCTACAGATGTATTTGAACTTGAATATGAAAAACTTCCAGAACTATTACTAGTTGGAGCAGTAATAGAAAATGGTGCATTACCTAACACTTTTGCAGGAATGGTAAAATTTGATAAATTCGGCGTATTTGATGCCTTCCAAAAGTAAATATTATCTAAAAAAACAGTTGAACCAGACGGGGTACTTTCTAATTTAATTTGACCCACATTGGCTAAGTTAACATCAGTATAGTTTGATAAATCAATATCAACGCTATACCAACCATTTGAAGTTGGGTTAACAGTAATTGCCTGCTCCCCGATTCCCTCGTTAATTAGTGACACCGCTAAAGCTGTACAATTGCTTGTCCAGATATCTAAGTGTAATTTTTGCATATTGGCCACATTTACTGCGCCAAAAATGTCTACCCCTTGGTAGTTGAAATTGGTGTAACGCTTCAAAGCATTACCTGCTATTGTAGTATCAGCTACAATAGTTGATTGTCCCCAGTAAGGAAACCAATCCGTTCCTTCATAATCAGTATATGCCCCGCTGAATAGCGACAACACATCTGACGAATTCCTCGTTGGAGGAGTCGTTGGCGCAGTCGTTGGTTGCGCAAACGCCTTAATTAACATCATGGTAAACATGAGCATTAAGTAGATTTGTTTTTTCATTTTTTGTTTTTTTAATGAATAAATAAAAGTTTTGGCAAGTTTTCAGTATTTTTAGGCGGGATTATTTGATAATATTTAACGCCATAAAAATATGTTCAACTACAACAACAAAAATTTTATTACCCACATCAATACTACATCTAATACATTTTACAAGATATTTTATACTTGTTTTTACTACATCATTACTACATCAAAAAAAAATGTGGACTTTCATCATTTGAAATTCACAAAAAGAATAAACAAAATTTTGGCCTGTATTTTACTGCCAATTTCTGTTTTTAGTCAAAACACCATCGGCTTGCCTGATGTGATTAATTACAACAAGAAAACATACAACGGTGGTTTACAAAACTGGGATGTTAAACAAGGACCAAATGGAATTATCTATTTTGCCAACAATGAAGGACTACTAAGTTTCGATGGCAAATATTGGAAAGTAAACCCTCTACCCAACAAAACAATCGTTCGATCGGTTGAATTTGGTAACGACAATAAAATTTATGTAGGTGGACAAGATGAAATTGGATATTTTGAACCAAATAATAATGGCAACTTAATTTATCATTCCTTAGTACCGTTAATTCCGCAAAAAGATCGACTTTTTGGCGATGTTTGGGACATCATTTTCAAAAATGGGGACGTTTTTTTTAGGGGGATTAGTCAAATCATCAAAATAACCAACAATTCTTCTATTATATATAAAGCACATTCGGAATGGTCTTTTATGGGATCATGCAATGGAAATATGTATGCCCAAGATGCAAAATACGGATTAATGCAGTACAAAGACAATGCGTGGATGCCCGTTGAAACCCAAAATTCCATACCAAACAACGACCCCATTTCTTCCATTTTCGTAATGCAAAAAAGCAAAATATTGATTACGACAATAAAAAATGGCTTTTTTTACCTTAATAATAATGTAATATCCCCTTTACACTCCACCAGTTTAGATGCGATTGTAAACAAACGGATTTTTTGTGCCATTCCCATTACAGATGATTGGATGGCTTTGGGTACCAATAATGATGGTGTTTATATTGTAAATACTAATGGTGAACTCATCCAAAAGTTTGCAAAAAATGAAGGGTTACAAAACAACAATGTACTCAGCATCACATTAGACAACCAAAAAAACCTTTGGCTTGGGCTAAATAATGGCGTAGATTTTATTAATTATGATAGTCCAATTAAACAACTCAACCCAAATAATCAAAAAGGTTCGGGTTATACTGCAGCCATTTTTAAAAACAATTTATATATAGGCACTTCAAACGGACTATATTATGCCCCACTTCAAACGGTGAAAGATTTGAGTTTTAGTAAGGGAGATTTTAACTTTGTAAACAACACGGCTGGCGAAAACTGGACGCTTTCGGAAATCAACGATAAGTTATTATTAGGTCATCATGAAGGTGCTTTTGAAGTGAATGAAGGAAATGTTGTTCCATTTTCAAATGATCATGGATTTTGGAATTTCACTCCTGTTACCAATGTATTTCCTACCCCACGCTGTATTGCAGGCAATTATTATGGCATTCGATTTTTTAATTATGCTAATGGACATTTTACCGAGGGAGATAAAGTACCCGATTTTATAGAATCTTCAAGATATGTTGTCATTGACAAATTTGATAACTATTGGATATCGCATCCTTATCATGGCGTTTTTAAATTACAACCAAACACTAACGGCAAATATTTAGTTAAACAATACTCAGAGAAAAATGGGCTCCCTTCTTTATTAGACAATCAAGTATATAAAATAAAAAATGAGCTTTTAATTGCCACACAAAAAGGGATTTACAAATACAATCCTCAAAAAGACATTTTTGAAGCGGATGAATTTTATAAAAACATTTTAGGCAACCAAAGTGTGCGATATTTAAAAGAAGACAATGAAGGAAACGTGTGGTTTATACATGAAAAGCAGCTTGGCGTGATTGATTTTACTGCTACAAAGCCATCAATCATTTACCTGCCAGAATTAAACAACAAAATGCTCAGCGGTTTTGAATTTATTTATCCTGTCAACAAAAACAATATTTTCCTAGGCGGTGAAATTGGATTCTTTCATATCAATTACGAAAAATACAAACAAAGAAAAAAAACATTACAGGTAAAATTGAGTTCGGTTAAAATTTTCAATTCGAAAGACAGTTTACTTTTTGGAGGAAATTATGCCGGAAAAACATTCAATGAAACCCAACAAAAAGCGGATATCCCCAATATAAATTACAAATGGAATAGCATACATTTTGAATATTCAACATCAATATTTGGTCAGGAATCCAATTTGGAATATGCTTATAAATTAAAAGGACTGGATAAAGATTGGTCGGAATGGACAAGCAAATCGGAGAAAGATTATACCAATTTATCGCCTGGAAATTATACGTTTGAACTTAAGGCCAGAAACAATTTAGGGAATGAATCTAAAATTGTTTCTTATAAATTTGAGATTATAGCCCCTTGGTACCGAAGTTATTTTGCGTATTTTTTATACGTAGTTTTAATTGGCTGGGGATTGAGTTATATGTATGCCAGACAACGCAAAAAGTTAACCATTCAAAAACAAAAGCATGATGAGGAACAAAAAAGATTAAGCTATTTGCATCAATTGGAAATCGATAAAGCATCCACAGAATTGATAAACTTAAGAAATGAGAAGCTTCAAAGTGAAATTGATTTTAAAAATTCGGAGTTGGCCACATCTGCCATGCACCTGGTTCAAAAAGGAGAAATTCTAACAAAGATAAAATCTGAATTAACACAGCTGATGAAATCGATTGATGACACTTCAAAGGTGTCTGAAATTAAAAAAATCATCAAAGTAGTAAGCGAAGATGAAAAAGTGGATAAAGACTGGGAACATTTCGCCCAACATTTCGACAAAGTACATAGTGATTTCATGGTTATCTTAAAAGAAAAGCATGAAAATATTACCCCCAACGAATTAAAGCTCTGTACCTATTTGCGCATGAATTTATCTACTAAAGAAATTGCTCAGCTACTAAACATTACCGTTAGAGGCATCGAAATCAGCAGATACCGTCTTAGAAAAAAACTCGGCATTAAAACAGAAGTGACGTTGTTTGATTATTTGATGAGTATAAAGGGGAGTTAGAGGTTTGTGAGGTTTGTGAGGTTTGTGAGGTTGTAGGGGTTGAACATCTTCAACCCTTACATTTGAGGTTAGAGAAGTTTAGGAGGTTCAAAATATTCAATGTGTTCAAGAAGTTCAAAAGGTTGGAAGCATTTTCCATTTATTAGCATCTTAAAAAAACTTCGTGTCTTTGTGCCTTTGTGTCTTCGTGTTTCAAAAAAACTTCGTGCCTTTTTGCCTTTGTGTCTTCGTGTTTCAAAAAAACTTCGTGCCTTTGAGTCTTCGTGTCATACCGTCAACCCAATCTCCTGATGCATCTTTGGTATCTCCACATCCAAAAACCCTTTTCGTAAAAGTCGTTTTTGAAAATCCAATTGAACCGGATATTCGCCATGTACCAAAAATAATTTCTTTACTTGTTGAGGTTGTTGGCATGCGAGGAATTGACAAAGATCTTCATAATCTCCATGAGCACTCATACTGCGCATTTCTGCAATTTCTGCATTTACTTCATGTGGCTGCCCAAAAATATTGATCTCTTTTGGTTTTAATTTCAATCGACCACCCAATGAATGTGGTTCGCAATAACCTGAAAATAATATTGTATTTCTGCTGCTTTCGATGCTGTTGCTGATGTGATGCTTTACCCTACCCGCTTCTGCCATTCCACTTGCAGAAATAATTACACAAGGCTCTTTATAGTAATTCAACATTTTTGATTCATCCACTGTTTTTGTAAACTTCAACCCTTTAAAAGCAAAAGGATCATCATCATTCAACAAAACTTTTTGAATTCTTTTGTTGAAATATTGGGGATAGCTTTTTACAATTGCAGTAGCTTTTGTACTCAACGGACTATCTACAAAATAATCTAAATCGGGTAAAGAATTTTCAAGCTCTAACTGATTAAGGGCATATAAAATTTCTTGTGTTCTTCCTACGCTAAAAGCAGGAATAATCAACTTACCTTTCTTCTGTAAACAAGTTTTGGTAATCCAATTCAACAACATTTCTGTAGATGAATTGTGCTCGTCGTGCAAACTATTGCCATAAGTTGATTCCAATAAAATATAATCGGCTTGAGGAAATGTTGCGGGCGATTTCAAAATGATATCTCTGTATCTGCCTATATCCCCACTGAATGTCAAGGTGGTTTTTTTGTTATTTTCTGTAATTCTTAAATGTACGGCTGCACTTCCAATAATGTGTCCGGCATCGGTAAAACAGAACTCAAAATGCTCATCAATCTTATGCCATTTATCATAGTCAACCGTTTCAAAATGATCTACTGCTGTAATAGCATCTTCCGTTGTGTATAAGGGTATCAAATATGGCAGTCCCAACAAAGCCCTTTTTTTATTTTCAAATTTAATGTCATTTTCCTGAATACCAGCAGAGTCTTCCATCAACACACTGGCTAAATCTTTTGTGGCAGGTGTGGCAAATACTTTTCCATCATATCCATCTTTAATCAATTTTGGCAACAAACCACAATGGTCGATATGTGCATGCGAAAGGATTACATGATTCACTGATTTTGGATCAAAACCGAATTCGCTATTCAGCGACATTGTTTCGGGACCCATGCCTTGAAACATACCACAATCCAACAAAAGTTTTTTACCATTACTTAATGTGATCAAATGTTTCGAACCTGTTACGGTTTGTGCGGCTCCGTGAAATGCAATCTTCATAAAAGTAATTTTTAGAATGAATTAACCTAGATTAAATTGAAACGGCCAACCATGCCATAATACCAATTCCTTGCTCAATCGCATTTTCATCGATATTAAATTTGGGATGATGTACATTAAACACAATTCCTTTTGATTGATTGCCTGCGCCTAATCTAAAAAAGCAACCTGGAACTTTGTGGGTATAGTATGCAAAATCTTCAGCGCCCATACGAAGTTCTGTTTCTGAAACATGTTCTTTTCCAGCAAACATAATGGCTAAATCTTTTGCTTGTGCTGATAAATTTTCATCATTAAATACAAATGGATACCCTACGTCAATTCTAACATCGGCTTCACCACCCATAGATTGAACAAGCGCATTTGTTTGTTCAATAATCAACTCATGTGCTTTAAATCGCCATTCCTCATTCATCGCCCTGAAAGTACCCATGAGCTTTACTTCTGAAGGAATTACATTGGTTGCATTTCCTGCATTTATAGCTGTAATTGACAATACAGAAGGGTTAAACGGATTGTTGTTCCTGCTTATGATTTGTTGTAAACTGATGATTAAATGAGATGCAATTAAAATTGGATCAATGGCCAAATGTGGTGCTGCTGCATGTCCACCTTTACCCTTAACCGTTATATATATTTCATCAGCACTTGCCATTACCATTCCGCCTCTAAAACTAAATTTACCTACTTCCATTCCTGGATGCACATGTAATGCAAGAATTTTTTCTGGAGCAGGATTTTCCAACACACCATCTTTAATCATCAAACTTGCACCACCAGGATTTTTTTCTTCTCCTGGTTGAAATATCAACTTCACTGTTCCTTCCCACTCATCTTTTGTTTCGCTTAGAATTTTTGCTGCGCCCAATAAGCATGTGGTGTGCACATCGTGTCCGCAAGCATGCATAACCCCATCTATTCTTGACTTATAAGGAACATCGTTCTCTTCCAAAATCGGCAACGCATCCATATCCGCCCTTAGTGCCACTATTCTTTTTTCAGGATTTTTGCCTTCAATAATGCCTACTACACCGGTAACCGCTTTCACTTCAAAAGGGATTCCAAACTCGTTTAATTTCTGTTGTATAAATTTTGAGGTATTATACTCTTCGTAACTCAATTCGGGATTTGCGTGTAAGTGATGACGAACCGCTATAAACTCTTGTAAATATTGTTTTGCCCGATTTTTAATTTTGTCTAACATCGTATTTTAGAATTTTTATTTAAAAGGCAAAAAAGAAAATCAAGTTGCAACAATATCGTTAATCTTCAACAGGTAAGCCATTTTTTTCCACAGGCTTCAATTCTATCTTTTCATTTACCAAATAAATATTTCCAGTAACAATTTTTAGTGATTGTAATTCTTTTCGCATTTTTTCTGCTTCAGCCTTGTCAATAAAATTACCCATTTTAAGTTTAATATATGGAGCTAAAAAACTCATGTATAATTTGTGTTCTGGATATTGTTGCAATAGAATTGTTCTTAGTTTCATTGCCGCTTCTCTATCTGTTGTGTTCAATAACATTAAACGATAACCACTAACCATTTTTATTTTTAATGCTAGGCTTTCGTTGTATTCCGCCATTTTATCACCAAGCACATCAATACGTGAGTCTTTGTGTATGATGTTTTTTTCAATTACAACAGAATCTTCTGTGTTAACCTGCGCTACAGAAGTAAATCCCATCATCATTAAAAAAAAGAAGCCGTATAAAAACTTATTCATTGTTTTATTTTTTATTACAACGCATCTTTACCATGACATTGTTTGAATTTCTTCCCACTTCCACAAGGACAAAGATCATTACGTCCTATTTTGGGTTCAACCCTTACTGGTTCTTGTTTCGCGGGTGTTGACGGATCAAAATAATCTTTTTCATTTGCGGCATAATCTTGTCCTGCAGCATCTATCTCAGCTTTATTGACATTCATTTTGCTCAAATCTGTTTTCTTTTCTCTTCCTTCTCTAATCTGTTGAGGTTCATTTTGTTCGAATGGCAATTGAGCGTGGCTCAAGAAGCCTACAATCTCTTTATTAACTTGATCATTCATTCTTTTGAAAGCATTGAATGCTTCAATTTTATAAATCACCAAAGGATCTTTTTGCTCATAACCTGCAGTTTGTACACTTTGACGTAAATCATCCATTGAACGTAAATGCTCTTTCCAAGAATCATCAATCAAAGCAAGTGTAATATTTCTCTCTAAAGCAAACATCAATTCTTTTCCTTCAGTTTCGAAATACTTATCCAATTTCACCAAAGCTTGAATGCTTTTTTTACCATCAGAAAATGGCACAGCTACATTTTCAATATGTGATCCTTGTTCTTTTCTAATGTTTTGAATCAAAGGCATCGTTTGGTTTACAATGCTTTGTTTTTTTGCTTCGTAATGATTTAAAGATTCCATGTACAAACGCTGTATCAAATCATTTTCTGCTGACTTATCAAGATCATCAGTTGTGATGGTTGTTTCGATACCCAAATTCATGATTACATCCATCTTAAACGCCTCAAAATTGCCTGAATCTTTAGCCGCAAAAATCAATCCTTCGGCAACAGAATAAAAAGCATTATCAATATCCAATGCAAGTCGATCTCCAAACAAGGCGTGATTTCTTTTTCCATAAACCACATTTCTTTGCTTGTTCATTACATCATCATATTCCAACAATCTTTTTCTGATGCCAAAATTATTTTCTTCTACTTTCTTCTGTGCCCTTTCGATACTTTTTGTAATCATGCTGTGTTGGATCACCTCTCCTTCTTTATAACCCATCCTATCCATCAAACTGGCAATTCTTTCGCTACCAAACATGCGCATTAAATCATCTTCTAAAGAAACAAAAAAGCTTGAAGTCCCTGGATCTCCTTGACGACCGGCACGACCACGAAGCTGACGATCCACACGACGACTTTCATGTCTTTCGGTACCTACAATAGCCAAACCGCCTGCTTCTTTAACGCCAGGCCCTAATTTAATATCGGTACCACGGCCAGCCATATTCGTAGCAATGGTTACTGCTCCAGCCATACCCGCTTCAGCAACAATTTGTGCTTCTCTAGAGTGTTGCTTTGCATTCAATACATTATGTGGAATATTTTTTTGCTTAAGCATACGACTCAACAATTCACTTACTTCAACAGATGTAGTACCTACGAGCGTTGGCCTTCCTGCATTTCTAATTTTTTCAATCTCATCTATAACCGCACCATATTTTTCACGCTTGGTTTTATACACCATATCCTGTTCATCCTTTCTAATGGCAGCACGGTTTGTAGGGATTGTAACCACATCCAATTTATAAATGCTCCATAACTCTGCAGCTTCCGTTTCGGCAGTACCCGTCATACCACAAAGCTTATGATACATTCTAAAATAATTCTGTAATGTAACGGTAGCGTAGGTTTGCGTAGATGCTTCAATTTTTACATTTTCTTTGGCCTCCAATGCTTGATGCAATCCATCCGAGTATCTACGGCCTTCCATAATACGACCGGTTTGTTCATCAACAATTTTTACAGCACCATCAATAACAACATACTCATCATCTTTATCAAATAAAGTGTATGCTTTTAATAATTGTTGTACCGTATGTATGCGATCTGCTTTCATTGAATATTCGGTAAGCAGCGCTTCTTTTTGTTGCAATTTTTCTTCAGCAGAAATAGCCGATTTTTCTATGAAAGATAATTTGGTTGAAATTTCTGGTAAGATAAAAAAGTGTGGATCTTCTCCATTTCTGGTGATTAAATTAATCCCTTGTGTAGTTAAATTAACTGAGTTGTTTTTTTCATCAATTACAAAAAACAATTCCGCATCTACTTTTGGCATTTCTTTTTGTTGGTCTGCCAAATAATAGTTTTCACTTTTTTGAAGTTTAACACGCATACCTGGTTCACTCAAAAATTTAATAAGCGCACTTGATTTAGGTAAACCTCTGTGGGCACGCATTAAAGCCAAACCACCATCTTTAGGATCATCATTTCCTTCAGCTATTTTTTTCTTTGCTTCAATTAAAAATTGATTGGTTGCTTTTTTTTGTGCTTCAACTAATTTTTCAATTCTTGGTTTTAAGTCGAAGAATTGTTGGGTGTTGTCACTATGTCCGATTGGACCACTTATAATCAATGGTGTTCTTGCATCATCAATCAATACGCTATCCACCTCATCCACCATGGCGAAATGATGTTTTCTTTGAACCATTTCATCGGGGCGATGCACCATATTATCCCTCAAATAATCGAAACCAAATTCGTTGTTGGTTCCGTAAGTGATATCCGCATTGTATGCTTTTCTTCTTGCGTCACTATTGGGTTCGTGCTTGTCGATACAATCTACACGCAAACCTAGCCATTCAAAAATAGGACCGTTCCATTCGCTATCTCTTTTGGCGAGATAATCATTTACGGTTACAATATGAACACCTTCTCCGGCCAATGCATTTAAATATGCAGGTAAAGTACTCACTAAAGTTTTACCTTCACCCGTGGCCATTTCCGCAATTTTTCCAGAATGTAAAACGGTACCCCCAATAAGCTGCACATCGTAATGAACCATGTTCCAGTTTACAATATTGCCTGCTGCATTCCAAGTATTTTTATAAATTGAAGTATTGCCATCAATAGTGATGTGTTCTTTCTTCACAGAAAGCTCCATATCCAATTCGGTAGCCGTAGAAACAATATTTTCATTTTCTGAAAAACGTCTACCTGTTTCTTTAACTACCGCAAAAGCTTCGGGCAAAATTTCTAGTAAAATTTCTTCTATCTTTTGATCGCGTGACTTTTTAAGTTTATCTACCTCGTTGTAAATCGCATCTTTTCCATTAATGTCTTCAGCAGGTAAAGATTCGGCAGATTCATTTTTAACTTTTATCTCTTCGTTAATATCGGTGAGATGTTGTTGAATTCTTGATTTAAACTCCGCTGTTTTATTACGAAGTTCATCATTAGATAAAGATTGATACTGTGTAAAAAAAGCATTTATTTTAGCTACAAGTGGCGTAATTTTCTTTACATCTTTTTCACTTTTGCTTCCTCCAAATAATTTCGAAATGAGTCCTAACATATATTTTTTCTTAATAATTCTAAATAAATTGTTCAGCCAACGCAAACAAAATCAATGCTAATGATAGAATTTCGTCAAATTGACAGAGCTCAAAGGTAAAGGAAGTTTATAACGGATACACAATTTTTCAAACTTATCCTTTATAAACTGTAAAAAATAGGCTTCGAATGCAAAACAAATTAAATATTTAAATCGAACTTTTCATTTTTGCATTTCAATAAATGAGCGTTCAACTTTGTTATCTATTGAATTAAATTTCTAAACCGTGGAGATTATGGTTATAAAATATTCAATTATATCCTTGCATTATATGGCATTTGCCCTACATTTGCAACCTGAATAACCCGATAAATTGGGGAAAATAAAAAATCGAATTTCATATGAGTGGTGCTTTAAAAGAAGTTAGAAACCGAATTAAAAGCGTTCAAAGTACGCAACAGATTACAAAAGCCATGAAAATGGTAAGTGCTGCAAAATTGCGTCGTGCACAAGATGCGGTTACACAAATGCGTCCTTATGCAAAGAAATTACAGGAAATGCTAAGCAATATTGTAAGCAATAGTGATGGAGAAGTAGCGATGGACTTGGCTGTTGAGCGTCCAATTGAAAAAGTATTGATTATTGTAGTAACCAGTGATCGTGGGCTTTGTGGAGGATATAATAGCAATTTGATCAAGCTTGCAAAATCTACAATTAACGAAAAGTATTCAAGTCAATTTGCAAAAGGGAATGTAAAAGTTTTACCGATTGGCAAAAAAGGATATGAGCATTTTACAAAAAATGGGTTTTCTGTAGTCGATGCTTATTGGGATATATTTGCTGGATTAAGTTTTGAGAAAGTGCAACAAGCTGCGAAATATGCGATGGATGCTTTTGCAGCAAAAGAATTCGATGCTGTAGAAATTATTTACAGTGAATTTAAAAATGCAGCTTCTCAAATTTTTATTGCAGAATCATTTTTACCGGTTCAACGCATTGCTCCAATCGAAGGAAGTCAGAAAAAATCTGATTTTATATATGAGCCAAATCAACAAGTTTTGATTACCGAGTTGATGCCAAAAATATTAAATACACAATTGTTCAAAGCAGTTTTGGATGCCAATGCCAGCGAACATGGTGCACGTATGACCGCGATGGATAAGGCAAGTGATAATGCAAACGAATTATTGAAATCATTGAAAATAAGTTATAACAGAGCGCGCCAGGCTGCAATTACTACGGAATTAACAGAAATCGTAAGTGGTGCTGCTGCTCTACAAGGTTAATCTTTGAGGAGTTCGGTTTTGTTATTAAAAAACAACTCATCTCGATGAAAAACCAATAAATAATTCAAGTTAGAAATGGAAATATCTCAAATTATTCCGCACATAGAGGCTTTGATTTTTGCAAGTGATAAAGCATTATCAAATGAAGAAATCACTGAGCTCATAAATAACGCACTT
>CANFUJ010000050.1 GCA_947450165.1 Chitinophagaceae bacterium | reverse complement strand
CTTTGTTTTTGACGTACATGGGATTGTTTTACAACATCATTGACCCAGCAAAATCTATATCATCTGCGTTTAGCAATATGCAAAAAGGTGCTGCCGCGATAGAAAGAATTGAACAAGTATTGCAAGCGCCTGTAACGGTAGATGAGAATTCTAATGGAAAAAAAATACATGAATTTGTACATAGCATAGAATTTAAGAATGTAGGTTTTTCTTATGATGATGTGGTGATTTTAAAGAACATCAATTTAAAGATCGAAAAAGGGAAAACCATTGCTTTGGTGGGAAGTAGTGGTGCAGGGAAATCTACACTAGCAGATCTGATTCCAAGGTTCCATGATGTAACCTCTGGCGAAATTTTAGTTGATGGCGTAAACATAAAAGATTATTCTTTGCATGCGATTCGATCGTTGATAAGCATAGTAACACAAGAGCCAATTTTATTTAATGATACCATTGCCAATAATATTGCTTTAGGTATGGAAGCGACTGATATTTCGAGCATTCAGCAAGCTGCTAAAATTGCCAATGCGGATAGTTTTATTCAGAAAAAAGATTCGGGATATGATACCAATATTGGTGATAGGGGTTCAAAATTGAGTGGCGGTGAGCGACAAAGATTAACCATTGCCAGAGCTGTTTTAAAAAATCCACCCATATTAATATTGGATGAAGCTACTTCATCATTAGACACAGAAAGCGAAAGGCTGGTTCAAGATGCGATTAATAATCTAATGAACAATAGAACCTCCGTTGTAATCGCCCATAGATTAAGCACTATCCGTCATGCAGATGAAATCATCGTTTTAAATAAAGGCGAAATTTCCGAAAGGGGAACGCACGATGAGCTTCTTGCACAACAAGGTATTTATTTCAAACTTGTGGAGATGCAAGAGGTGAGGTAGGTTTTATGAGGTTTAATGATTTAACGGTTTAATGGTTTAGTGGTTGAGGAGGGTTTTTCTATTGAGTGAAACTTTCACCAAATTTCAAAACATCCTCTGAAACTTAATGTAGACTTAATTTAGCTTTTTATTTTGGGTGACTTAGTGCTTAAAACAGGAGATGAAAATTTTCACGAAAATTCTTGAGTATTTTAATTGAGGTGGTTTATTGATGGGAAACTTTGCTTATTTGCAATATTGCAATATTACGTGTACTCAACTCAAATAGCCAAATTTTTCCACTAAAGTTTATTCATGGAAATCTACTCATTTGGAGACTCACTTTTTGTTGTTTATTTGCTTCGTTATTATAAGGCTTTTGTCGATTTAATTCACAATAATGGTTTAATGGTTTGAGTCTGATTGATATTTTACCCTGTTTTCCGTGATTCTTTTCAAGAAAATCATCTGAAACACAATGTGAGCGTAATTTATTTTTTTATTTTGGGGGACCTAGTTTGGAAAACAGGAGGGTTTAATGGTCGAGGAAGTTTTTCAATATACTATTAACCCACATTGCAGCTAACCACTCGAAGAATCCCATAAACATTGATCTTTTAAATTTTTGAGTGTTGTTTTGTGTACTACAGATTTTCGTTTTCGGAAGGGTTGATGTTTCAGGTTTAAAATGTTTAGAATTTCTTGGAGATTTTTATTTGGAGTAGAGCATTTTCGGATGCTTACTTTTCTTTCAAACGTGTTTTGTCCAGTTGTAGTAATCACCTTTTGCGTATTTGCAATTCTTACTATTTCCGTCCAACTACTGTTTACTTGTTTATTTTTTAGCTGATGCCTAATGGTGTTTACGAGCCAATAGGCCAATATTCCAAGGTGTAGGTGTGCCATTGCGCCTTTATCACTTTTGTGATAAATAGGGCGCAAGTCTAAATCAGTTTTTAGGGTGCGAAAGCTATTTTCTATTTCCCTTATTGTGTTGTATATATTCCATATTACCGCTTCGTCTTTTACTGAAAGATTAGTGCGTAAAAAATAAACACCGAACCCGTCTTTGTTGGCATTGTTCTTTGCCTCATCTTTCTTCCATTCCAATGCTGTTGCTTGTTTTAATAGCTCATCCTCGCTTACTGTTATGTTGTAATATTGGTGTATAGAAGGGTATCTCTCTTTTGCTCTGCCTATCCTTTCGTATACTTTGTCAATTTTTTTTATGCCACCCTTGCTATTAATCGACTTTTGTATCTTCTGTAATTGCTCCTCAAATCCTTTCTCAAATCTGGCATTCATACCTGCTTCCTTAGCCGTCTTGGCATCACTTTTCACCTCCAAATAATAGTCTGTATTGCTTGACGTTTGTATTGCTTTGAGTGTTACTTGTTGCTTTGATTTTGTTTCCATTAACACTGCACTTCGGTTTTGTACCGTCATGTAATCTTTTAGCTTTGTTCTACTTACGCATAAATAGTTGTACCCTTTCTTTTGTATCAATGCGAGGTTTTGTTCGGTGGAAATTCCAGCATCAAGTACCACCACTGCTTTATGAGCACAGGTGTGGCTGGCCAATTTGTCTATCATTACCGACAGCGTGTTGCAGTCGGCAATATTCCCTTCATGGATGGCTGTATATTTTATAAAGCCTTCTACATTAACCACCATAGCAAGTACCACTAGCTTGGCATCATTTCGTTTTTCTTTACTCCTGCCAAATTGTGCCAAGCTGCTATTTTGTTTACTACCCTCAAAATAAGTGTTGGTAAGGTCGTAAAGTATTATTTTGTCTTCTAGGTTAAATAAATGATTGGTTCTTTGCGAAAGGTGCTTTTCTAATCCGTCTTTTACTTCGTAAAGCTTCAGCGCACTTTCATATAATTTGTCCTTAGTGATTTGCTCTATATCGTATCCCGTTACTTCGCAAATAGCAGAGTTTTCCTTTATCCAACTACATGTTTTTAATTCGCTAGCAGGGTATACCGCACGGCTGATTATTTGTGTGGATGCAAGCTTTATCTGCGTTTCATTCCATCCGCATGATTGAAGAAACTCAGTTAATTTTAGCTTGTTCCATGTGTTGTAGCATATCCATTCAGCACCAATCTCACGCACATTGTTATGTTGAATGGTATCAATATCTACGCGCTTAGCCGCCTTTTCCATCCAATCTGCATCAATCCTTTTTTCTGAAATCAATTGTGACCAAAATATTTCAGTGTAATGTTTTACTAGCGGATCTGGCTGTTCGAACAGTGTTGGTTGCTTCTGATACAAATTATTAAGCTCAATGCGTATGGCATTTAACTGGTCTACATTCAAATCTGTAACAAAACCAACATTAAGTAAAGTGCGGTGACATATTCTATCATCCAAATTTCGATAGCTCTCCACTAGTCTATAATAGGCGTCCAATTTTCCCGAAGAAGGATTGTGTCGTATCGTGCTTTTGAAATACATTTTTACAAAGATGTACCAAGCTTACCAATATCGAACACCCCCCTGTGTACTACAAATCAATTTTAGCGCTTTAGAATTCAATGAAATAAAATTGTGTGTACCCCACTATTGAAAAAGACGATAAATTATTTTTTAAAAAATGCAAATTTTTAATTGAAAAGGCGAAATGCTGCAATGTGGGTTAAATACAAGTGAGCTTAATATAGTTTTTTATTTCGGGTTAACCAGTGCGGAATACCCTTTTACATTATTACCATTTAAATGGTGGAAATGTTTATTCTCGTGAAAATCAACATTTATTTTGCGTTAAAAAACAAAATAAAAATCGGGTAATGAAAAATCTCTAACAAGCATTTAATAAATCTCGTTGGGTTTAATTCTATCAGAAAATCCCATAAAAAAAGCCACCGGATTTTATTCCGATGGCTTTTGTGTTTAAGCAATTATTAAAAACACTATTTTTAGCTGCAACCTAAGCTATTGCCGCAGTTTAAACATTTGTAACAAGTACCACTTCTTACGGTGATATGTCCGCAAGTGTTACATGCTGGTGCATCTCCTTGCATTGATTTATTTGCCGCATTAACAGCATCCATAGACGTTGCTCCTTTTGTTGGGGCAACATATGGCTTCATAGAATCAGAGTTGCCTAATACACGAACTTCGCTTAATTCTGGTGCACGCTCACCAATAGTAGGTGTAGTTTCATCCCATGATTCATTTCCTAAGTTTCCAACTTCTGGCTTATCCAAAACATGAACCAAATCAGTTCTGCCTAAGTATTCGTAAGCCAATGAACGGAACATGAAGTCGATGATTGAGGTCGTTGTTTTAATATTGGGATGCTCAACCATTCCAGCTGGTTCAAATCTTGTAAATACAAATTTCTCAACATACTCTTCTAATGGAACACCGTATTGCAATCCGATTGAAATAGCAATTGCAAAGCAGTTCAGCATACTACGCATGGTTGCGCCTTCTTTAGCCATGTCGATGAAGATTTCTCCTAATGTACCATCATTGTATTCTCCAGTTCTTAAGAATAAAGCTTGGCCATTAATTTTTGCTTTTTGAGTAAATCCTCTACGCTTTGCTGGTAAAGCTCTACGTTCTACAATCATCGCCAATTGACGCTTTAAAGAAGTGTCAGCGCTACTTTGAACACGCTTATTCATCTCTTCCAATAATTCGTCAATGGTTAATTTGCCCATATCAAATATTGAACTTTCAGTTGTTGCTTCTTCGCTTTCGTCTGATGATTTTTTCTTTTTATCAGATTTGTTGCTTAATGGTTGGCTCAATTTAGAACCATCACGATAAAGTGCACATGCTTTCAAACCAAGCTCCCAACTCAATCGATATGAATCTGCAATTTCTTCTACAGTTGCTTCATTTGGAAGGTTTATTGTTTTACTGATTGCACCACTTAAGAAAGGTTGTGCAGCCGACATCATGCGAATGTGGCCATGTGCATGAATATAACGTTGACCAGTGTTTCCACATTTATTTGCACAATCAAATACTGGCAAATGCTCTTCTTTTAGATGTGGCGCTCCTTCAACAGTCATTGTACCACATACATAAATGTTTGCAGCTTCAATTTCTGAATCGCTAAAGTCTAAAGCTTCTAATAAACTCCATTCAAAATCATTGTATTGAGTTGGTGTAAATCCAAGTCTTTGTAAGCAATCTTCGCCTAAAGTATATACATTGAATACAAATCCAATTTCAAATGCACTGCCCATAGCAGCATTTAATCTTTCGATTTCAGCTGGCTGGAATCCTTTGCTAGCTAGTGTTTCATTATTAATATAAGGTGCTCCTTTTAAAGTAGCATGTCCTTTTGCAAAGTTTACAATGTCTTCAATTTCTGTTTCTGAATACTTTAAATTACGTAAAGCTTGAGGAACACTTTGATTGATGATTTTGAAATATCCACCACCACTTAATTTTTTGAATTTAACCAATGCAAAATCTGGTTCAACCCCGGTTGTGTCGCAATCCATTACCAAGCCAATTGTACCTGTTGGTGCAATTACAGTGGTTTGTGCATTTCTGTAACCATATTTTTCACCCATTTGTACTGCATCATCCCACGCTTTTGTTGCAGCTTTTAATAAATAATCTGGGCAATATTTAGCATTAATACCATTTGGTTTTATTTCTAATCCTTCGTATGCATCAGTTGCATCGTATGCTGCTGCGCGATGGTTGTGCATTACTTTCAACATGTGCTTCTTATTTTCTGGATACTTGCTAAAAGTACCTAAGAAAGAGGCCATCTCTGCTGAAGTTTTATAAGCGATACCAGTCATGATTGCAGTGATAGCACCTGCAATACCTCTTGCTTGCTCGCTATCGTATGGAATGCCACTTACCATTAACATGCTACCTAAGTTTGCATAACCCAACCCTAATGTTCTGTAGTCATAACTCAATTGAGCTACTTCTTTAGATGGGAATTGAGCCATCAAAACTGAAATCTCTAAAACAACGGTCCATAAACGACAAGTGTGTTCGAAACCAGCAACATCAAATGTATTGTTGTCTTCATTAAAGAAACGACGAAGGTTAACACTAGCTAAATTACAAGCTGTGTTGTCTAAGAACATATATTCACTACAAGGGTTTGAAGCTCTGATTGGACCACCTTCTGGACAAGTATGCCATTCGTTGATGGTTGTATCGTATTGAGTTCCAGGATCAGCACATCTCCAAGCTGCATAATTAATTTGGTCCCAAAGCTCAGTTGCTTTAACTGTTCTCATGGTGCTTCCGTCGCTTCTTGCTTTAAGTTCCCAATCGCCATTAGCATCTAAAACTTTAAAGAAAGAATTTGGTATACGAACCGAGTTGTTGCTATTCTGGCCACTAACTGTTTTATATGCCTCACCTTCGTAATCGCTTGAATAACCAGCAGCGATAAGGGCTGCAACTTTATCTTCTTCTTTTAGTTTCCAAGTTACAAACTCCATGATTTCTGGATGGTCTAAATCCAAACAAACCATTTTCGCAGCACGTCTTGTTGTACCACCACTTTTGATAGCGCCTGCAGCACGATCGCCGATTCTCAAGAAGCTCATCAAGCCACTTGACGTTCCGCCACCACTTAATTTTTCATGTTCGCCTCTGATGCTGCTATAATTTGTACCAACGCCACTACCATATTTAAAAATACGCGCTTCTCTTACCCATAAATCCATGATACCACCTTCATTTACTAAATCATCATCAACACTTAAAATAAAACAAGCATGAGGTTGAGGACGCTCATAAGCAGAAGTTGATTTTTTTAACTGACCATCTTTTGCATCTACATAATAATGACCTTGAGGTTTTCCAGAAATGCCATATACTTCATGTAAACCAGTATTAAACCATTGTGGACTATTTGGAACACAAGCTTGATTTAAAATACTATATACCAATTCATCATAAAAAATCTGCGCATCTTTTTTAGAAGCAAAATAATCATTACGCTCTCCCCAAACACGCCAGCAATGCGCCATACGATGAGCAACTTGTTTTGAAGTGGTTTCTCTGCCTTTACTACCATCTGGTTGAGGAACACCCGCTTTTCTAAAATATTTTTGTGCCAAAATATCTGTAGCGATTTGGCTCCATTGTTTTGGAACTTCTACATTGTCCATTTGAAAGACAACTTCGCCACTTGGGTTTTTAATAACTGATGTACGATAGTCATATTCAAACATATCGTAAGGACTAACTCCTTCTTTGGTAAATTGACGCTTAAAACTGAGCGCTTTTGATGTTTCTTTTTTTGCTGGCATTGGTTATTAATTTGTTAATGGTTAGTTATAAATATTTTTTCTTTTAGTGGTCAACGAAAATATCTTTTGTATGTCATCTTTTAGCTCCCTAAATATCAACAAGGTGTGGACAAAAAATGTGAATAATTCAGCATGTCTTATCCTTGTTGATTTTCATGAGTTTTGCACGTTTTGTGGAAAGATATTTTTTTTTATTTTTTGAAATCTCATTAAATAATTTATGAATGTTATTATTAGTTGAATCATGTTTAATTTAGCCTAAATTTTTAAATCATTTTGTGAAACAATGAGATGTGTAATTCAGCGTGTAATTAGGGCTAAAGTTAGTATAGAAGAAACAGTAAAATCAGCTATTTCATCAGGATTGTTGGTGCTTGTTGGCATTGAAGATGTTGATACAATGGATGATGCGATTTGGTTAAGCAACAAAATTGTAAACCTCCGAATTTTCGATGATGAAAATCATGTCCCCAATTTGAGTGTAAAAGACATTTCTGGTGAAATTCTTTTGGTTAGTCAATTTACGCTACATGCCCTTACAAAAAAAGGCAATCGCCCCAGTTATATCAAAGCGAGCAAACCAGAATATGCAATACCCTTATATCAGAAATTGATTGCCTGTTTGGAAGCCGATCTAGGAAGGCCAATACAAACTGGTGTTTTTGGTGCAGATATGAAGGTGGAATTATTAAATGATGGTCCAGTTACTATATGGATAGACACTCAAATGAAAGCATAAAAAATATACAAATGGAAAATCAAAATACTATGAAGCAATTGACTATTGAAGACGCTCAAAGAGAAATTGACAAATGGATAAAATCGATTGGGGTAAGATATTTTAACGAGCTGACAAATCTTGGTATTTTAATGGAAGAAGTAGGTGAGTTGAGCAGATTGATGGTTCGGAAATATGGCGAACAATCTTTTAAACAATCAGATCATGGTAAAGAAATTGAAGATGAGTTGGCCGATGTGCTGTGGGTGCTGATGTGTATTGCCAATCAAACAGGGGTAAACTTAAATGAAGCACTACAAAAAAACATGGAGAAAAAAACAAACAGAGATGCGAATAGGCATATAGAAAATGAAAAATTAAAAAGTAAAAAATAGGATTTTTCATAACCTTCCAAACGCATAACCTTTCAACTTATACAAAATACAAATACCTTGTAAAAAATTCGATTATGAAAAAGCTATTTTTTTATTTGTCGCTGATGTTCATTTGTTTGCCATCATTTCTTCACGCACAAAAGAGCAAACTTGTTAGCGGCCCATGGGCAGGTAATGTTGAATTAAGAACGTCGATGATTTGGTTAGAAGTTTCTGCTGATGTAAAAAAAGTGGCTGTTGAATATTATCCCACCACAAGTTTAAGCACGAAAAAACTTTTGGTATTTAAAGGAGAATTGGGAAAATCTTTCAATCCTATAAAATTGGAGTTAAATGACCTTGAATTTGGAACAACATATCAATATGCGATTTTGCTTGATGGAAAGAAAGTAGATCTACCCTTTGATACTCGTTTCACCACAAAAGACCTTTGGCAATATCGAAAACCTGCACCGGATTTTAGTTTCTTAACCGGAAGTTGTGCCTATTTTAACGAAGCAAAATTTGATCGTCCTGGCAAACCATATGGAGGAGATTCTTCTATATTTGAAACGATGGCAAAAACGCCTGCTGATTTCAATTTATGGTTGGGTGATAATTGGTATTATAGAGAGGTTGATTATTCATCTGTTTGGGGTTTGAAATATCGCGCTTCTCATGACAGAGCGATTCCGATTTTACAAAAATTAATGGCGAGTATGCCTCAATACGCCATTTGGGATGATCATGATTTTGGACCAAATGATGCTGGGGGAAATTATATTTTCAAAAACGAGAGTCGAAATATTTTTAATGATTATTGGCTTAATCCAACCAGTGGAGAAGATAACAAAGGAACATACACAATGATAAATTATGGAGATGTAGATTTTTTCTTGTTGGATAACCGTTTTTTTAGATCAGACATCAATTTAGCAGATACCATCAATAATGACATAAACGAGGGTAAAGAATATTTTGGAAAATCGCAATTGGAATGGTTGAAAAACAGTTTATTATTCAGCAGGGCAATATTTAAAATTATCGTAACCGGAAATCAAGTTTTAAATCCAATTAATAATTATGAATGCCTAACGCATTATCCAACAGAGTATAAATCATTGATTGATTTTTTATCAAACCAAAAAATTAACGGAGTCGTTTTTTTAACAGGCGACAGACATCATAGTGAAGTAATTGAAATGCAAAGGCCGAATGATTATCCGTTGTATGATATCACCATTTCACCTTTAACATCAGGCGTTGCAAAGGTTTCAGGAAAGGAATTGGATAATCCATTTCGCGTAGCAAATACATTAATAGAAGCACAAAATTTCGGAAAGATATCTTTCTTTGGAAGCAAAGGAAACCGCACCATGAAAGTTGATTTTATTGGAAAAAATGGTGAACAATTGGGGAATTGGCAAGTTGATGAAAATAAATTAAAAAAGAAAAATTAAAGCTTTTGTACATTTAAATTATAAGAACAATTTTTATGACTTCATCTATTTTTGCATACGATAAATTAAAAACAATTCAAGCATTACGTTATCATTTCATCAGCAGAAAAGAAATAAAATATTTGATGATTATTGTAAACTTATTTGCTATTGTTTCTGCAGGCTTATATTATTACAAACAAATATTGCCACTAGCATTTTTATTTAGCTCATTGCTTTGGTTTGTAATGATGATTTTATTTTGGTTTTTATTGCCCAGAATGATTTACTCAAAATCGGCGGCATTTAAAGATAAATTCAAAGTAGAGATGAATGAAATTTCTTTTTCATTAATTCATGAAAGAGCAGATAAGAGTTGGGAATGGGATTCGTTTAGCAGTTGGATAGAAAGTCCGCATTTTTTTCATATTTATTTTAATAGCCGATCCTTTTTTTTAATACCAAAAGAAGCGTTTGATGCTGATGGAATTAATCAAGTAAGAAAATTATTGAAAGAGAATATAAAAAATTAATTTCTATAAAAACCAATCGGGATTTGAATTTCAACAGAAAATCAATTTTAAAATTGTTTTTTTAACTGTATAAAACTCCATGCTAGAAATGGTAGAATTATAAAAACCAATAACCAATACCAGCTTCCCAAAACAGCAAATATAATTACAGAAATAATTAGCAAATACAGAGGATAAAGTAAGAATAATAGGCCTACAACAACAGAGTCATAATGATCCATTTTTTCAAAATATTTCCAACTTATTTTATGAACGGGAATAAATAAAGGCGCATGAATTATTTTTCCAATAATCGCAGGAATATGCAACATCGATTTTTTTATTGGATGCTGTTTGATATGGAATGTATTTTTAATTTTTTCTTTTTGATGTGAGTCGATTTCAACTACCAATGATTTTAATTCAGTTTTCAATTGTTCATTAAATTGTTTGATGTTTACGCCTTCTGTTTCAGTGATGTTGAAATCCTTTTTTAAAATCGGCGTCCCAAAATTGAGTTGAACATTTTTTCCAAATGAGCGAAATGATTGATAGTTAATGCCAGCAGGTATTACAGTTAAATCGATGCCCTCATTCCATGCGCTGAAAGCCAATCTAGCCGTACCTTTTTTTAATGCCCTTAATTTCCATTCGTTGACACACAAACCCTCACTAAATATTAATACAATCCCATTCTTTTTAAATATTTCCCTGCATTTGGCAAACGTGTCATAATTGGTATTTAGATTTTCGGCACCTTCTGTAATTCTAAAAACCGGTAAAATATTTAATGCTATTAATATTTTAGCAATCCTTTTGTTTTTAAATACATCGCCTCGTGCTAATGAATAAATCGGCTTTTTAAATAAGGCCGCTAAAATGATGGCATCCAAAAATGAATTGGGATGATTGCAAGCAATTAACAATGGACCGTTATGGTTTAAAACCTTTTTGTTTTGAATGATGATATGCCTGCAAAAAAACAGTATAGCTAATTTAGAAGGGTATTTTAAAAGTTTAAATAACAAGTTATATGATTTTAATTTAGTTGTGGGTCAATGGGGTAGTTTATAAGTTGTTCAAATTCTCCTCCTAAAAATCTCAATGCATCTTTCCAGATTTCATTTGGCTTTGATTTGAAAATAATGTCTGTATTGACTTCAGAAATCAACCAAGTTTTTTCAGACATTTCTTCAGCCAACTGTTTTGGCGACCAACCACTATATCCGATAAAAAATTTTATTTTTTGCAAGTCAATTTGATGACTGTTAATCAATTCGGTTATGGTTTCAATATCACCACCCCAATACAAATCGTTTGATAATTTTATACAATTTGGAATAGTTGGAAATTGATGTAAAAAATGAATGGTATTTAAGCCAACCGGACCTCCTTTAAAAACAGGGATATTTTCAACAGTAATGCTATCAAAAAGTTGATGTAAAAAATAATCAGTAGTTTCATTTTGAATTAAACCAAAACTACCATCGTCATTATGTTCACAAATGAAAACAACTGACCTTTTGAAATTTAAATCTTTAAGGAATGGGTCTGCGATAAGTAAAATATTTTCATTCAAAGGAATCATGCCTCTAAAATAAACAAAAGAACTCAATTAATTTGTGCTTCAAATTGCAGAATTGTAATAAAATAATTTTTGTAAATAGAGGTTAAAAATCATCATTAAAAATGTAATCAAGCTAAAACTATTTTTTCTACATTAAATTTGTAAAAATCAGGGTTAACCTAAAAAATTATTTATCGAAATAAATCAAGTTGATGAAAAAAATATTCCCAATAATAATTGTTCTGATTTCCTTATCGTTAATTGGATTGATTTATTTCCAATTTATATGGTTAACTACCGCAAAAGAAACGAAAGAGAAGCAACTAAAAGAGAACATATTTTTTGCGGCAAATGAAGCAGCGGAGCAATTGATGAATGAGAAATCTAATTTTAAATCCTTTAATAAAAAAACAGAGCAATTAATTCAGAATGAAAAGAAGCGACTTGAAATTTTTAGGCCATCGGTAATGCAACGTTATACAAAAGATGAGATTCAGGCCATCATTAGGAATTCGATGGATAGACATTTTTTAAAAGGAATTTCTTTTGAGTTTGCAATATCCGACAATAGTTTAACAGGTGATCAAGTTCAAAGTGATCAGTTTTTCAAATATTATTTAGATTCTGCAAACAATACCAATTTTGCTATTCCGCTACAACCCGCACCAGGAAGTGAATTTGAAAATTTAACCGACGAAGAATATTTGGTCATTATTGTTCCCAATCAAGAGGATATTATTTTTAGAGAAATCATTTGGTTTATTATCGGTACGATTTTGTTTTCTATCATCATTACAACCGCATTTTTTATTACCATAAAGGCCTTGCTCAATCAGAAAAAGCTGAGTGAAATTAAATCTGATTTCATAAACAATATGACGCATGAATTTAAAACTCCAATAGCAACCATTTCGTTGGCTGTAGATGCGTTAAGAAATGAAAAAGTAATAAATGATAAAGAGAAATCTGCTTATTTTACTAGCATCATTAAAGAAGAGAACAAACGGATGAATAAGCAAGTGGAGGCGATTTTACAGGCGGCGTTATTGGATAAAAAAGAAATAGAAATTCATTCCAAAAAGGCGAATGCGCATGATTTAATTCAACAAGCCATAAACAATATTGAGTTGCCATTGGCAGAAAAAAATGGAAAATTAAATGTTGCTTTAAACGCAAAAAATGATTTACTTCTTTTAGACGAAGTACACTTTATAAACTTGATCAATAATCTTTTAGATAATGCCATAAAGTACTCCAAAGAAACGGGCTTGGAAATTAGTTTAACCACAGAAAATCATTTCAATCAGTTTAAAATAATCATCACAGACAATGGAATTGGGATGAACAAGGAAACATCAAACCGCATATTTGAGAAATTCTACCGCGCACATACAGGAAATATCCATAATGTAAAAGGCTTTGGTTTAGGACTTAGCTATGTTAAAGCTATGGTTGAAGCACAAAAGGGCAGTATTAAAGTTGACAGTGTTTTAGGTAAGGGAACCACGTTTACCCTTAGTTTTCCTGTCGTATAAAATAAAGTTATCCACATTTATCCACATCGATTCACATCAAAATTCACTTAAATGGTGGTTTTTACCTTATAATTTGGGTATAAAACACTATGAATATGTGGATTATCTCATTGTGGATAAAAGTCTAATATCTTTTTAATGTAAAAAAGTGGGAAAAAGTGTTATTTTGTGTTGAAATAAAATTTTAACAGCACAATTTCCTATCATGATTGGTTTTTTAGGCGAATATGAATCAACGGTTGATGCAAAAGGACGTTTTCTGCTACCTGCGGGATTTAAAAAACAATTGCCCGATTTAGAGAAAACAAATTTTGTATTAAACAGAGGTTTCGAAAAATGCCTGACTTTGTATCCAATGCAAAGCTGGGAACCAATCTTTAATGAAATCAACGCGTTGAATGATTTCGATCCCAAAGTTAGAGCGTTTAGACGTATTTTTTTAAATGGCGCAAATCAAATTGAATTGGATTCTGCGGGAAGGATTTTATTGCCAAAATCTTTAATAGAATATGCAGGGTTGGATAAAGATATTGTGTTAATAGCTGCGGTGAACAAAATTGAGATTTGGGATAAGGCAACTTATCAAGCATTCTTTGATTCGATGTCGGCTGATGATTTTAGCAATTTGGCAAATGAAGTGATGAATAAAACAAAAGACAATCCGAATACTTGATAAATATGCTTTCAAACAACGAAATAAACGAGCATAATCAAGCGGATGAAAACAGTGAAGCGTATCATACTCCTGTTTTGCTTTTGGAAACGGTGGAAGGTTTGTCGATAAAAGAAAATGGAATTTATGTGGATTGTACGTTTGGTGGTGGTGGACATAGCAAAGAGATCTTAAAAAAGTTGGGTTCAGCAGGTCGGTTATTTGTTTTTGATCAGGATTTGGATGCGAAAGCAAATTTGCCAAAAGATGAAAGGGTTGAATTTGTACCTCAAAATTTTAGACATATTCAGCGGTTTTTAAGATTGCTTGGGGTTCAAAAGGTGGATGGTATTCTGGCGGATTTGGGGGTTTCTAGTCACCAGTTTGATGAGGCGGAGAGAGGATTTTCAATTCGTTTTGATGCTGATTTGGATATGAGAATGGATAAAAGGCAGGTATTGACGGCTGCAAAAATATTGGCAACGTACGATGAACAAGCATTGCATAAGTTATTTGAAAAATACGGTGAGGTTAGTAATTCGAAAACATTAGCTAGAATAATTGTTGCAAAGCGCAATCATATGCCGATGCAAACCATTAATCAGTTTAAGCAAGTAATTCGAGAAGTGGTCATGGGTAATCCCAATAAATATTTGGCTAAAGTTTTTCAGGCCATTAGAATTGAGGTGAACGATGAAATGGGGGCTTTGAAAGATTTGCTAGAACAATCACTGAATTTGTTGAATCCTTGTGGTCGAATTGCAATCATAACCTTTCACTCTTTAGAAGATAGGATGGTTAAAAATTTTTTCAAAACGGGGTCAATAGAGGAGGTACAAGCAGATGATGTTTTTGGAGTAAAACCAAAAAGCCCTTTGAAAATTATAACCAAAAAACCTATTGAAGCCAAAGATGAAGAATTAAAAAGAAACAATAGATCAAGAAGTGCAGGATTACGAATAGCAGAAAAAATATAAAGTGGAAGCAGAAAAAAAAATATCAAATACAACGAATGAAAAAATTGATTGGAAAAAATATTTCAATTATAGCAACATCGTTAAGAATATCAGATATATACTGTTTTTGTCTGTGCTCGCCATCGCTTATATCTATAACGGACATTATGCGGATAAATTAATTAGAAAAATAAGCAAAGTAGAGCATAACGTAAAAGAATTAGAATACGAATATAAAACAATAAAAAGTGAGGTGATTTATAGAAGTAAAGCTACGGAGATGATTAAGTCTGTTGAACCATTAGGCTTGAAAGAATTAAAACAACCGCCTTTTTTATTAAACGATACAACTTCAAATAAACAATAAAACCCAGAACTAATTTTGGAAATCAGAAAAGACATATTATGGCGTGTTTATGTATGCTACATTGGCATCATAATCATAGGCAT
>CANFUJ010000049.1 GCA_947450165.1 Chitinophagaceae bacterium | reverse complement strand
TCAAAGCGTTCGACATAACGAAACTTATTACTCTTTTGAGCTGCAGCATCAAGCCGCATATCAAAATGATAAAACTGTAATCCTGAATTGGCAATAAAGGTAATGGCGTCGCGCATATATAGGAAGTGGAATGATTAATTACAGGTGATAGGTTTTTTATTTTGATACTCATCTTGAAAAGATGCATCATCTAAGAATTTATTAAAAAGTGTTTTGAGATGCTTGTAGTTAGTTATATAATAGTAGGCTTTATTCAATTCACTTCTAAATGCATTTTTTTTTGAACCTGTATTTGCAACACTTTTATCATCATTTCTGAGTGGGTATGCTCTAGTAAAAACCTTATATAGTTCATTGGTGCATTCACAATAATCATCTAAATTGTCGATCAATTTTTTCAAATCACTATCTAAAAAACTAGATAAACCTTCTGATTGAGTTACTAATTCCAAAGCCTTATGTCTTTGCTTGGCATTTTTGACTAAATCCATGTCATAAGGAACTTCAAATACTTTTCGTATTGCTGTAAAAGAATCGCAAATTGAAATTAGAGATGAAAGCTTGTTTTCGTTCTTAGGGTTCAACTCTTCAGCCATTTTTTTCAATCCCTTCAACATTTCGGGATCGTTGGAGGTTCCTTTTTTTAGTACCAAATTAATTTGATTTTCAAGTAAGGCTGTTTGTTGGGTTTTTATTGCACTATATTTTTCCAAAGCATTATCTTTTTCTTTCTCCAATCCTGAATTCTCCGATTGTAATTCTAAAATTTTGGCATCCTTTTGTTTAATGCTAATAGAATCTTTTCCTATCCTTTTATTTAGTTCAACAATTTTGTTATCTGGAAGATTACTTTTTTTTACTTGTTCGTTAATACCACGAACCATAAACAGTATTGAATCTATTTTTTTGTCCTGATCCGTAGATTGAGCAAACCCCGACAGTGTAAGAAATAAAACCCCAATGTTAAAAATTAAAATATGCTTCATAGTTAAAAATTAAAAAATTAATCGCAAACACCAGGAATTGATTGAATATCTGTAAGATAGTGTTGGTAATTATGAATAAACTGATTTTGATTTGGGCATAGTTCCCTGATGTTAAACTTAGCATCAGGATCATTCCTGTCTTGATAATAAAAAGTAAGTCTCCCTTTATAGGTTTCTGCAAAACTTTTAAAATTATTCAGTTCTTCTTGTTGTGTAGAGGAAATGTTTACAAGTCGATTAAAATGACTAATCTCCGACTTGCCACAATATTTACCTAAATCATTCATTAATTGATTATACATAGTTAGATTGAATTCTTGTTTTAAAAAGTAGGCTACTCTTCCAGGCATCTCCACTGCTTTGAAATATGCACGCATGATGTCAATATCATTCTCAACAAAAGCCTTACATTTAGAATTCGATGAAATTCGCTCCATGGATTGTAATAAAGTTACATTTGCCGAACTGCCATCAGAATTTTTCCAATCGGTACATGCTACTTGCATTGTATTGGCATAAGCCAAATCCAAGTAATCTTCAAGTGCAAGCGCATCTGTTGTGCTAAAAACCTGCTGAGATTTAAGTGATGCGAGTTGCATTTTTAAATTGTTATAATTTACAGCATTCCATGATTTTAATTTCATAGAATCGCATTTTGCGCGAAAATCTTTCACAGCTTTGGGTAAATTTTCACCAACACCATCAGGCGGAGGAGGAGTCGAATTAAAATACATAATTACCACAGCTAAAACTGCAATACCAATAAAAATGAACAACTTGTAAGATTTATTTTTCATTCTTTTTTCGTGTTGATGAGTTTTTAATTGTTGGATGATTCTGACAATTTTTCTCCATTCCCTCTATTATTGGAATTATTTTCATTTTTTTGGGTTGTAGTTTTCTTCTTACCTTCACCACCCTGATTTACAGCAGATTCAGAAATTGCCACTTTCAACGCGTTACTTATTATTAATCTCAATGAATCAACAGTGTTTCCGTTTGATGCTATTTTTATCGAGATTAAATCTCCATTATCGTTAATTTTAAAGTTACTCCCTACTATTTTCTTAAAACTTTTTCTTTGTTCAGTGCCTAATTGTTTTAAACCAGAAACTTCCTTTACACTGAATGTTATTGTATCTATAAGTTTGTCAGTGCTTTTAGTTTGATCTGATTCAACAGTTGGAGTGTTACTTGGATCGGTTGTTTTTACTGTATCACTAGTTTTATTATCTAAATCACCGCTAGGATCTTTAGGAATAATATCATCTCTGAATATATACAATACTGAACCTATTACTACCAAAGAAAATAATACTACTGATATCATCAATACATTACTATTTGGTTTTTTCGGACTTCTAATAATTTCAGGTTCTGGAGAATTTCGAATCGGTAAAATAGTCCAAACGGGATGGCTTTGATCTTGTTTGGTTATTTCTAATGTTTTCTGACGACCTGTTTTTTTATCAGCGATAACAACTTGTTCTCCTGGAAAACCATCTATATGTAATGTGCCAGAAGGTCCGCTTACCGCACGACTGTTGTAATAAACATTATAGACTTCTGGGTCATAATTTTCAAAGCTAATACGGGAAGTTGAATAAAAATTTGTTACTTGCTCGTATCCCGTCAGTTGCTGAACCGTATTTGCATTGCCTGGAGGAAGGAAGAAAACAGCCTTGAAACCCTCTATATTAATTTGATCAAATCGATCAACTATTTCATCTTCTGTTTCGTAATTAAAATATCCCAACTTACCACCCTGTACATGCTTACCAGTAAATGGTTCTGATGATAAAGCACTACATTGATCAAGTATCATTTGTTCTGTAAACATATTAACCCTCGAATCGCCTTGTTTTAAAATATAGAAATCCATTAGCTTATTTAGCGTAGCTAATGCATTCCCTTTAAAAATTTGCGTTAAAGGAATATAAAGGGTGATGGCAATGTAGGCATTGCGGTCAAAAATATCTTTGGCATCAGTGTGATATATAGTAGCTGCTGCAAAACGTCCGTTTCGATGTAAAGAATAAAATCGATGAGATGCTACATTACATACCTGGCGCATCTTGTCTGTAATGACGTCGGCCTTGAGGAATTCGGCCTCAGCAGGATTGGAAGCCAGCATTATTTCAAATCCATTGCGTACGCCCCAAATTGCAAAACCGATATTTACTGACTGATGTTGCATATATATTATCTAAATAATTTTCCTAAAATTGATTTTTTTGTAACAAATGTTTCCGCCAATATATCTTCTACCAATTCTTTTGGAGATCGCAAATCAAATTGTACCAACATGTTTTGAAATTTCACTTGACCAATGGAATAGGGATAAACGGTGATATCGAAATTATTTCTGTGTTTATCTTGCAAGTATTTGCAGTTTACGAGAAAGCTATTATAACTACTTTCCAAAAACTGCTTAGCATATTGATAACGATCTACTCCCTCAGGAAACAAATCGGTTTTAGTTACAACGATATAAATCCCATCTGTATATTTCAAGGTTCCGAAATCATCTAATTGGGCTAATATGGATTCCATTTTAGCGGATTGGGAAGGTCCACTCGAAATCGTTTTGCTTTTTTCATGTTGATCATAATCCAAAACAAAATAAATTAATTTTCGATTGGTATTATTTAGGTAATTTCTAGCCGCCAGCGAATCAGCATTGATTCCGCCTTCGTAAGCTTTATTAAAAAGCTCTCCACTCATTTCTACAAAATTAAGGGGATGTTTATTGCCCTTGTTTTCATGATTAATGAGCTCAAATGGAATATAATTTACGCCTTCAACAGCTGTGGAATCTGGCAATATTCCATAGCTGATTTCACCCTTTAATAAATCACGATATATATTACCCTGTTTGTTGTATGAGTTATTTATAATCATTGCCTGTTGTTCTAGATAGTAAAAAATACTCGCTAGAATACAAGATTTTCCCGAACCAGGCTGTCCGAAAAAATACAAATCGGTATATCCATTTTGAAGTGGTGGAAGATCCGACCAAGATAAAAATGGTGTTGGCTGTTTCTGATAATTTTTAACTTTACTGATCATATCAGCAGTCATTGAAGTATGGTTCAATAGTATATCCTCATTAATTGAACCTTCCAATAATAGACTTTTGATACGGCCTGCATTTAATTCGCCATTTTCAATTCTTTTACATGTGGCAATCATGTCAGATTCTGTTACCTTATTTTGTTTTTCTTTTGTCTGACGTGCCTGAATTTGAGTGAGTAATGAGGGATTCAAATTATTAGCAATCATCTCATCCAAGGTAATATCTCCAGACAATATCAATTCAAAAAGGTCATTCGCCTGCATTGAATTGATTGTAAGCAGAATTTGTAATTTGGTTATTTTATCCATTTCTAATCTTTAAAAAAATTAAACTAAATCTTAAGCCCCCCGCCTTTTCTAGGCCCTTTATCTTTAATATATTTCCCGCTCTCTGGTTCAATGAAGTAGGGCAATAAAATCAGAAGATGAAACAATAAAACTACAAGTATTAAATAATATGGCTTATGCTTATTGAATAACTCAAAGGGTTTGTCCATGTATGTTTCTTCAACAGAATACGTATAAGTGAATCTGTTTGGAACAAAACTCATATTCTGACTATCAAAATTCACGAGTGATTGATAATTATTCACCAGTAAATTATCTAATTCATAGAAAGCGTAATTTAAATGCAAGCGTGACCATCCATCAAACACACCTCCGTAACGCGCAATAAAATTTCTATTTTTTGTATCAATGGAATCAACAGGTAATAAAAGTTTGATTGACTTTGCTTGAGTAAAAGTGCTTACTAGCGTTCCAACATTAGTTTTGTTCAAAAGATCCAACTCGTTTTCTGAAATATTATAAGGGCTGCTTTTGAGTTCGCTCCCTAATTTGTAGTTACCTACTACGTATTGGGTAAGTTTGTTGTCAAGCTGAATAGATAAAGTAGTAACGTTTTTATCTACGGTTGTCCTGTAAGCGGTTGACATACTTGTGAGGTCGTTAATCTTCGCATTGGCAACTCTTTGTATCTCACTTTTCGCATTTATTTCAACATTAAGTGCATGAAGCAAAAAAATACTAATTGGTATGGCCAGTAATGTATAAACAGACCAAAGTACAATTGATAAAGCAGAAAACTTATTTTTTGTAATCTCAGATTTTGACTGAATAAACTTCTCAATTAGAAAATATTCAATGACGATAATGACCAAACTCACAAGGCTACTGATGAGCACATCACCTTTTAACGTGTACATTAACCCAAGAAATGAGGCAATAAGTGTAAAAACGATTCCTATTCCTTGTAAGATATTTTTCATATCAAGCGAATTTAAATGATATCTTTAAATATTATGGATAAATAAAACAATATGATGCAATATAATGATTAGAAAACTTTAATACAATTTTTATTGGTAAAATAGCATCAAAAAATATCATTAGTAACTATACCGTTTTATTTTAAACACAAAAACAAAAACCAAAGATAATTGACAATAATACTGGCGCTTTTGGCCAACAGCATTAAACAATCATGGTTTTAGTAGGATATTTAAAAAAATAGCAGATACTCAACTTGCTTAATTACAATACCTCAACATGTTTTTACAATTCTGATTTCCGTGTGAAGCACCTTTTCTATAATCCACGCACGCCTCCGCTTTTCGATTGGAATTATAATAAATACCCCCTCTATTTGAGTAGTAAAGTCCTAAAGATTCATTGTCGGTTTTTGACGCATATTTTATTGCCGTAGTATAATCTGATAATGCTTGTGATTTATTGCCATTGCTTGCATAAATAACACCCCTATTATTGTAAGCCATATCCATTTTTGGGTCATAATTAATAGCCAAATTGTAATTTTTCAATGCTTCCACATTATTATAAATTTCAGCGTAAGCATAGCCGCATCTAAAATATTCAAAAGCCGCAAAAGAATAATCATTTCTGAGTTTTAACATCTCCATGTCTTCAACATAATCTCTCCAATTTTTTTGATCATAATTCATGTCTTTTCTTGCTATAAGTGCTTCACTGTTTGATGGATTGATTTCCATACATTTTTCAAATTGAGATTTTGCATTGTAGTAATTTTTTTGTGCCACATAAGTTTTCCCTAGCCATAAATTTGCATTGTAATGATTTTGATTCACATCAATTATGGATTCAAAAATATCAATGCATTCGCTGTATTTCTGCTGATAAAATAGCGATATACCGTTTTGTAATTTCTCATTGAGATCGTATTCCGAAAAATCAATGTTTCTGTCCATTAAGGCAATACCACCTTCTTTCTTAATATACACATCGCATCCTTTATAAATGCTGTAATAATTATTTTTAAACAAATAAATATTTCCAAAATCATCAGAAATATTTAGGTTGTCAATTTCATGGCTTCTCGTGTTTATTTTATAATAATATCCTCCTGATTTATATAGTAAAAAATGTTGCTGGTTGTAATATGCAATTGGTGTGATGTTTTCGATCAGTTTATGCCCCAAAGGATCAATGATTATGTAATTATTTTGATCATCGCCTGTTTTAAATGCTACAATTGCTATTTGGTCGTGAAAAGCAAATGCCTTATCGTAAATAATTGGAATAGCTATATCGCCAGCTGTGTTGATATAACCATATTGATTGCTTATTTGAACAGTAGCCAATCCGAATGAAAAACTTGGACTTAAATTATATTCATCAAAAAATTCAAACTGAGTGTAATCAAGATTTTCATTTACACCGTAACATTTTGATCCATCTTCTTCAGGTCCATCACCTTCGCCATAACCACCTAACCCAGGTCCAATTAAAATTTCGCTAGAAAATATGGCTTGCACTTTTACATTTCCCAAAGAATCGATGTATCCTAATTTATCATTTTTGCTAAAAGCTATAAACCCTTCTTTGATTTCCTGCATTTGATCAAAACTAAATCCATTGTAGTATTCTTTTTTATTAATGTTGTATAATTTATAATTTACAATTGGGTCATCATATTTTTTCTTTAAATCCAATAATAACAATGCGGATGATATTTTTTGTATGTTATAATAATTGGGAGTTAAAATCACATTTCCACTATAATCGATAATACCTTCTCTATCCGTTGCATTTGCCATGATTAAATAATTGTCATCTAATTTTCGAATGTACTTGTGTGCTGCCGGAATGATAATTTTTCCTTCTGCATTAACTACACCTTGTTTTTTTAGCGATTCAAAAACAAATAAATCATCTTTTAAGTAGGTTAAGCTGCTATATTTTTTGGAAATGGGTCCTTGTTTTGTAGTAATAGAATATCCACTTGAGTTGTATAAAACGAATAGGGTATTGTTTACTTTTTGAATCGACGTATAATTGCAATCAAAAATTTTATTTCCTGATAAATCATACAATCCATAGCTATTGTAATAATAAGCAGTATCGTTTTTCTTGATTTGAACACTGTATAATGAATCATAGCATAATGAAATATTATCAAAAGCAATAGGTAAAACTTTAGTGCCTTTTAAATCAATAACCCCATACTTGTCGCCTAAGGACACAATGAAAGCATTGAAAGTACTACTGATACAATCATAGGTTGCAGGAATAATAGCGTTTCCGCTACAATCGATAACCCCATATTTTTTATGATTTGAAATGATGATTAACCCATTTTTTTGAATGTACATTTCGTCGTAAACTTCATTAGTAACGAAACTCTGCTTGGCTAGGTTATATAATTTGTATTTTTTTTCAGTGGTTAAATAGGGCAGTACGGTGCTTTTAATGTTTTGAATTTTTGCTTTTGCATCGTTTATTCTGTCGCTTTTTGAAAAATTAGCCATAAATGCTTCAAAAGCAGTTTCTGAATTTTCTTGTATGGCTTGCTCCCAACTTAGCAGCTCAATTTTTTGTTTTGCGGCGTCAACAAATTCGGATTTCGGGAATTTTTTTATGAAATCCAAAAGATCATTTGTTGACGTGTTATTTTTTATTCTGCTCCAAACAATCTCCATCAAACGATTTTCAACATCAGTTTTTCTCGGTGAATTTGGGTATTTAGATAAATAGTTTTCGAAAGCAGTTTCAGAATTTTCTTCAATGGCTTTTGCGTAAGCTAATTCTTGACAAATTTCTAAAGCCTCTTTAACTTGAACAGCCTTCGGATAGCTTTCTACAAAGTTTTCAAATGCTTCGATTGTATTTTTATTCTTGGTGATTTTGAATTCGATATTATGCAAAGCAGTTATAGCTTTATCGTGATAATACGAATTCGGTCTTTTTGTTAAAAACGAGGTTATTTCTAAGGGAGAAGCATTTGCAGCGGCCCTTTCAAATTCAATACTATCTCTTAGACTTTCTGCAACAGCAAAATTTAGATTATAGGGGTATTTCTCAAGAAATAAATTGATGTTTTCTTCATTTTTATTATCGCAATAAGTATGGTACGCTTTATTTTCAAAATCGTTGGTTAGTAAGGTGTTGTTTACTTCGCAAAAATCCAGTTCTTTACAAATACTTTCTTTTTCTTTTAATGATAATTTTGAGAGCTCATTTATACAAAGCGTTAGATAAAAATTTGCAGAGTCAACTTTGTTAATATCATGATCAATGGCATTATTTAGAAGAAATTTCAAGTAAAAAAATCCGAGATTTACACCTTCTTTTTTTTGATAGGTTTCAATTTTTTCAAGAGCAACTTCATACTTTTTTTCATTGATGGCTTCTTTGGCTTGTTTTAAATATTTGAATTGAGCAAAAGAACTTAAAAATGACAAAAGCGTTATTGACAATAAAAGGCATTTCTTTTTCATAGCTTGTATGATTTAAAATCTTATTTTTATTTTTTAAAATTTAAATTATTTAATTATTACAAAAATATATTAATATGGCTATCAAAAGGACTTTATTTGTTTCATTGCTTTTAATGATGTTTTCATTTTCACAAGCGCAAAGAATTTTGGATTATAAAGTAAAAAACAATTCAAATCTAGCGGATCGAACAATGATGCTGGATATATTAAGAGCAAAACTTTACGAGGGTTATCGTCAAGAGTTTGTATTTGTGGTAAATCATTTTAAAGTAGGAAATAACTATGCTTGGTTTATGGGAGACGCAACAAGAAAAGATGGTAAATCGGTTAGATTAAATGAAATGGAAGATTGTTGTCATGTAGAAGCCTTGTTTAAAAAAATAGGCAGTAAATGGTATATTGTCGAAAGTGGTGCATTTTCAACTGATGTTTGGTATGTTGGCATTCAAGAAAGATACCCCAATGCACCAAGCGCTATTTTTTATTAAAAAATCAATTTCATAATGTATAAATCAATATTGGCTTTTGTTTTCATTGCCATTTCAAATGTTGCTATAGCCAAAAACGATTCCATTCCATCCATTCATATTGTAGAAAAACCCATTAGTTATTCTGAGGAGCGAAAAAAACTTAGTGTTGAATATTTACAAAATCGTCATGGTTTAAATCTACAGAAACCAATCATCACGCCAAAAATAATTGTGTTGCATTTTACAGATGGAGGTACCATTAAAAGTGTTTTTAATTATTTCAATAGCACAACAATAGAATCAGGCAGGTCCTATAACAAGAAGCAAAGCAATTTGAATGTTTCATCCCATTATTTAATAGATCGTGATGGAACGATATATCACTTGCTTGCGGATACTTTATTTGCAAGACATACCATTGGATTAAACTATTGTGCTATTGGTATTGAAAACATTGGCAGTGTATCAAATCCGCTTACTGATAAACAAGTTGCTGCAAACATTGCTTTGATTAATTACTTGTCTAAAAAGTATCCAATAGAATATGTAATCGGGCATTCTGAATATGGTAAATTTAGAAAAACGCCATTGTGGAAAGAAACAGACCAAACTTATTATACAGGAAAAACAGATCCAGGAGAATCTTTTTTAAAGCAAGTAAGGGAAGGAATAAAAGGTTTGAAGGTTAACAGTAGTTATTAAATAGTAGGGCATCTAAATTCATTTTTTAAAATTTTAAAACAACAACCAAACATACCATTCAACCATTTACTTTTTTATGAAATATTTGAAAATCAATTTTATTATTACCGTTGCAATTTTAATTGGCTCATTCAATGCCAATGCTCAAACGACAAGTACCAACAAAGCAAGAATTGCTGAAATAAAAAAATGGTATGGGGAGATTCAAGCTATTGGATTAAAAAACTGTAAAACAAAAACATACGTAAAGTATGATGGTCATTCAAGCACAGAAAAATTATCATTTGATCAAAAGATTCAAGATTGTCAATTAAATAATTTATATCAAGTTACAAAATGCCAATTTGATGCCATCGATGGAGATAAAGAAGTAATTATTTATCGAAAAAATAGAACCGTTTTTTTGTTTTAATAAAAGGGTCAAATGAAAGGTACTATTATGAGGAAAGATATTATTGCAATCAAGATGAAAAAATAATTCAACAATTAGATCGTGTAGAAGAAGATGGGCTAAAATCCAACAACAAAGACAATAGAACAAATCTCAATAAAAATATTAAAGTGGTTCTTGCTGATACTTTTGATGAAATAGAACGTGAATTAAAACCAATCCATTAAATACATCATTATGAAATTTGTATCCCAATTCATTGTAGTGATTTTTCTTTCTTTGTTTTTTGCTTGTAATTCAAATAAAAACAATAACATAGTAAAAGACGAAACGGCTATTTCATCAGATGAAACTTCAACCGAGGTTAAAATAAAAACCTATGTTTATCCTAATGATTTATATGCAGAAAATAACGGTTTAAGTTTTTATTGTATTGGGTTTAATACAACTGGTCAAATTGCTTATATAGATAGGCCTTGTAATGGTGGTTGTGGCTGTTGCACGCATAATATTGTTATTCAGGATTTAACTACAGATAAAATAGTGTCAACATTAAATTTAATGGGTCCAGAAATAGTTTCAATAGAAGATCATAAAGCAGATTGGATTAGAAATAAAGATAGAGTTGCCAGTTTTTTAAATTCTTATGGAATCGTACAAAGTCCTTTGAATGTTAATCATTTAAACATGATTAATTACAACGACAATACTTATAAAGTAACGCCAAGTTATTATTTAGAAAACGATCCTTCTACAATGTCTGGCAGTAAAATGAATTATTCTGCAAGTGTTTTATTAAACAATTTTAAAAGTAAAACTGTAACCAGTGGTAAACAAAATGATGGAGAAAGTTTTGAATATTTAGGATATTTAAAATCTCCTTTTAGCAATCAATTGGCACTATTGTTTAATAAAAAATATAGCGGTTTTGAAGCTGAACCTGTAAACGAAGTAGTTGTTGTGGGATGTATCATGGACCCAAAGTTTTTTTAACTAATCCTTTCCTACTGTTAGCGTCATTATTTTGAATTTTCTGGACTTTTCTATAGAGTCAGGTCTGTTCATTTTAATTTTCCAAGTGGATTTGTTTTGCATCCAGTTGGCAATGCTATCCATCCAAATAAAGCATGCAGGATTGCTTGGATGTCTGCCGTCTTTAGCTCTTTCGAGCACTAAGTTTTTTGATAGAAAAAATTTTCCGCTATCAATTTTATGTTGATACAAATTATTTATGCCTTTATCTTCTGTCCAATTTGCTGGCCCAATCCATGAGTAAGGAATGGTATCAAAAGTTTCAATGATTTTATCTATGGCTTGCTCTGTTCCTTCAAAGCTTGCTTGGTAAATTTGATTTAAACCAATTGCCATAACAATGTGATTGGGCTTGTATTGTTCTATAATTTTTTTCAATGTGTCCGAGTTGGCATAAGTCATATCTGTAGAACTATACCAAATCATAGCTAATGCTAATTCATGACCATTTTTTTTACAATAATCATAAAAAGGATTTCTCAACCCTTCAATTTCAGAGTCTCCAATTAATAAAAATCTTTTTGATGAGGTGTCTATCAAATTTTTTTTTGTAACGATTATTTTTTTGGGTGTAATTTTCTTTTTTTTCTTTTTAAATAAATTTAAAGTGAGGTCATTATTTTTTTTCAATTCAAAGCCATAGAGATTTAAAATAGAAGCAGCGTTTGAATAATAAATAAAGAATGACATACTGATAATCAGTATTATGCCAGATAAAAAAATATTAATTCTGCTTTTAGCATTCATGTGTATCGTTATTTGAAATTCTGGTTAATCAATGGCAATTTTAATTTTTCATTTTCATCAACCGTTTTATTGTACGTATCAAAGATTGCAGTGATCAATAATTTTGCTTGAAGTGCATATCCTTCTTTTGTAAAATGAAGTTGATCTTTTGAGGCTAGGCCATTTTTAAGCCATTTAAATAATGAACCATTTCCCCCCATTTGGGTTCTTAAATCCCAAAAACTAAGATTTAATTCTTGTGCTACATTTTTAAATGCAATACCGATAGAATCTGAATTTATGGGGAATCTATTTTTTGATCTAGTATCTGGAGGTGAGGTAAGAATAATAGATGCGTTAGGAACTGCTTGTTTTACTTTTACTAAATATTCATTGATCATTTTCGAGTAGCTTTCATATCTAAATGCCGAGGTGTAAGATTCATTTGATCCGTATGAAATTATGATTAAATCTGGGTTAATATCTTTTATCTGGCTAATCGACAAAGAAGCATTTTTACAAAGATTTGAAAATTGCGCACCTCCAACTCCACAGTTATTATAAATTACTCCAGGTTTATTTGTATTGTTGAGTTGCAAGCCATAAATGTAAAATGGACTTCCTTCTTTGGTTTGATTTATCGTAACACTGATTTTGTTTACTGGGCTTTCAAAGTAAAAGTTTGCTTTTCTCCAATCGTTTATTGAGTCTTTGAATTTAGAAGACAATAAATTTGTGGCGTTGATTTTTTTAGTAGAGTCTAAAAAACTATTTATTCCTGAAATCTCTAATGTTGTATTTTCATCTCCTTGATAATAGATAATAACTTCATTACCTGTTTCAATTTCTGCACCAATTCTTTTAGGTGTTATTTCAAAACTTGCATTTTTATTTATTGTTTTAATGGTGAATCCAGATACGCCATATTTCAAGTCAGTTTCAGCATTGAGATAATTTTTTCCTTCCCAATTACCTGCCAAAACTTTTGATTGCACATAAAATGGTCGATAACTAGCAATTGAATAAGGAAAAATTGTTCCAATGCTTGATAATCCAAATGCAGATGAAAAATTATTTCTCATCTCCTCAACAAAATATCCCATTTGCATGTGAGAATCTCCAAGTTGAAGAATTTTTACTTTAGCTCCAATCGTTTTTATTTGTTGGAGTTTATTAAAAAAAGGGACAAGGTTTTCTTTATAAATAATCTGATTATTGCTATCTGAAATCGACACAGAATCAACTTCAATTTTATTTTGTGTGTATCCATTTCCACTTAAAAACAAAAGAACTGGAATCATTAAAAATAATAGGGTTTCTTTTTTCATAAAATTAAAATTGAAAATAAATAAATGGAGCGATTTCTGTGTTTCTAACTTGCAATACAAATTGTAGGAACAATACCAATATTAAAATAATTATTACTGCTGGAATTTTTATAAATAACTTTTGTAAAAACAACTTAACATTTTTGTGCATAAAAATAACAACAAAAGCAAGCGACAACATCAATAGAAATTCTTTTCTTGCTAAATAAAAGCCAATTACATCATTCAGTTTAAAACCTGAAATTATTTTATTAACGGAATCAAAAGCTTTTTGAAAATTTTCAGCTCTAAAAAGTATCCAAAATAAAGCGACAAAATTAAATGTAATGAATGTGCCCATTAATTTCACTGCCCAGTTATCTTCCTTTTTAATTTTATCTTTTTGATTTACAAAAATTAGTTTGTGTAAAACTAAAGCAATGCCATGTGCAACTCCCCAAATGATGAAATTCCAAGATGCTCCATGCCAAATGCCACCAATGGTCATGGTAATTAGTAAGAAAAGATATGTATTGAATTTACCTTTTCTACTACCACCTAAAGGGATGTAAATATAATCTCGCAGCCATGAGCTTAATGAAATATGCCATCTTCTCCAGAAATCTGTGATATTGGTTGCTTTGTAAGGGTTGTCAAAATTCTCTTTCAATTCGTATCCTAATAATAAAGCGATACCAATGGCAATGTCTGAGTATCCTGAAAAATCAAAATAAATCTGACAAGCATAAGCATACATGCTAATAAGGTTCTCAAATCCTGAATATAAAGATGGATTCGTATGAATCATATCTACATACTTTGATAAGAAATCAGCAATTAATAGTTTTTTTGACAAACCCAGAAGAATCCTGAAAAACGCAGTCTTATATTGAGTTCTGTCAATTTCATGAGGGGTATTAATTTGTGGAATAAAATCGCTTGCCCGCACAATTGGTCCGGCAACCAGATGCGGAAAAAAGGTCATGTAAAATGTGTAATCCAAAAAACTTCTACTAGATTTTATTTTGCCGTTATATACATCAACAATGTAACTAATTGATTGAAAAGTGTAGAAAGAAATACCAATGGGCAGAAATAATTTACCAACGCTAAAATTTGTAATTAAAAAACCAGAATATTTGAAATAGATTAAAAATGATAAGCTTAATAAAATAGAAGCAACTAGCAATATTTTTTTTATCGTTTTGTTTTTTATTTTTTCAATAGCATTTGCAAAATTATAATCACAAATTATGAGTAAAATAAAAATTAAAATAAATGGGCCACTTGATTTGTAATAAAAAAATAAACTGAAGAAAATCACGTATAGTTTTCTTAAAAAATTTTGATGGAAAAGAATTGAATAGAAAACTAAAAAAATGCCTAGTGTTATTAAGAAAGAATAGTTTGTAAAAAACCAAGGGTTATCGAAAGAGTAATTTAAAAAATTATTCATGCATAAAAATTAAAGTCAAAATTAAAAATTAAAAAGACGCTTACTATTGTGTTAACATAGCTCATTTGTTTTTTAAAATTTCAATTTTTCGATTCACCTGCAGATAGATAATTACTAATATTTGTAAAACTAGCTTTTTAATTAAACATTTTTTTCAAACTATATTAAAAATTTAAATTGAAACCTATATCTTCGTTTCATTAAAAAATTTTAAAAAATAAAATCATGAAATTATCTCATTGCTTTGCTTTGATTGCTTTAAGCGCCATCACATTCGTATCCTGCAAAAAGGATTCTCCAGCTGCTCCTGCAGTAGCAGGTGTTTCAGCACTTAATTGTTCTGGTACTACATTTACTACTGCAACTGCTATTGAAGGCATTGCTTACTCAGGAACCGCAACAGTTCCTTACACAGGAGGTAACGCTATAGATTACCCAGCTGGAACAGCTATTGCTTCAACTGGTGTAACAGGATTAACTGCAACGTTATCAGCTGGTACATTGGCAAACGGAGTTGGTAATCTTACTTATACCATCACAGGAACGCCTTCTGGTACTGGAAACGCTAGCTTTGCGCTTTCTTTTGCTGGACAAAGTTGCTCTTTGACTTTGGCAGTAGTTAAGCCTTACACTGGCAAATGGGCTTATCAGTATATTCGTGATACTGTATACAATTGGGCTCAATTGGTTTACAACAACAATTATGTAATTGATTCTATTAGAACTCCTCAAGATTTAAGAACGAGTACTGGTTATTTCCAATTTAACAGCAATAATACCTACAAATGGCAAACTAG
>CANFUJ010000048.1 GCA_947450165.1 Chitinophagaceae bacterium | reverse complement strand
GCTGGTTTAATGGTTTAATAGTTTAATGGTTTAAGGTGAATGTATGTTCACTTTGAGTGCATTTTACTTTTGGTGTTAATAGATGCTGAATAGCAAGATGCTTCAATAACAAACCACACTTCCAACACCAAACGCCAAACACCAAACAATAAACAACAAACACCAAACAAAAAAATCACAAACAACAAACCACAAACAACAAATGAATTACAAAGCATCACACGACAATTTAACCAAGATCGTGACCATTGGCATAACCATTTTATTTGCCTTCATTTGCTTTGTTCCACTCATCATTATTGAAGACGGATCAACAGACCGAAGTCCAATCTTCACTGTTGTAACATTAATTTCTGTTTATTTTATTGCTTACGGGTTTAGCACAAAAGCATATCAACTTACACAAGATGAAGTAATCATTCACCGTCTTTTGGGGAATGTAAAAATCAAAAGAAGCGAAATATTATCTGTAGAAATTATTGAGAAAGAGCAAATGGGTTGGTTAATCCGAACATTTGGCGTTGGTGGTTTATTTGGTTATTGGGGGAGATTTTCTAGTTCAAAATTAGGCGGCATGACATGGTATGCCACAAGAAAAAATAAAATCGTTTTGATTACTAAAATCAATAACAAAAAGATTGTTATTACCCCTGATGAAGCTGAGCAATTTATCGCAGATTTCAATTCACACGTTTTATGTTGATTTTGGATTTTTTTCGATTAAGCAAACTGAATTTAAAGAGGTTTTAGAAATTTAAATTTTTATTCATTTAGCGTTATTTATGCTGAAAAATCAACCTGTCGTAATATTGCAATATTACGACAAGCGCTTTTTGGGTTCAACCCGAATCTTGTCAAAATATCAGTTTACTTATTTTATCATTGACCTAACTATTTATAATTTATTACCTTTACTTTTTATTTTTAAATCAATGTCTGTTAAAACTCAGACGCAATATTTTCGATGATTCACAATTTCAACGCTGGGCCTTCAATTCTTCCAAAAACTGTTTTTCAACAAGCTTCTGAAGCTATAATAAACTTCAATAATTCGGGATTATCCATTCTTGAATTGGGACATAGAACACCAGCATTTACTCAAGTAATGGAAGAAGCCAGATCGCTGGTGAAAGAATTGATGCATCTGAATGATGATTACGAAGTTTTGTTTTTACATGGCGGCGCATCCACACAGTTTATGCAAGTACCGATGAATTTGCTAGACCCTAAAGACACTGTAGCTTATGCAGACACAGGTGTTTGGAGCAGCAAGGCCATTAAAGAAGCAAAATTGTTTGGAAAAGTTGAAATCGCTTGTTCTTCCAAAGACAAAAATTATTCATACATACCAAATGATTTCGCCATCCCTAACGATTCGAAATATTTTCACATTACCACCAATAATACCATTTACGGTACGCAATGGCAATCGATTCCAAAAACCAGCAATGTATTAGTCGCAGACATGAGTAGCGATATTTTTAGTCGCGAATTAAATTTTAATGACTTTGGTTTAATTTATGCTGGAGCACAAAAAAACATGGGACCAGCCGGCGTAAATTTAGTGGTAGTCAACGCCAATATTTTGGGAAAAGTAAAGCGCGCTATTCCATCCATAATGGATTATAGAAATCATATTGCGGAAAAAAGCATGCTTAACACACCCCCAGTTTTTGCAGTATATGTTTGTATGTTAACACTTAGATGGCTCAAAGCATTGGGCGGCGTAAAAGAAATTGAAAAATTAAATGTAGAAAAAGCTTCATTACTATATAACGAAATTGACAGAAATGAAATTTTCGAAACATCTGTTAATCCTGCCGATAGAAGCAAAATGAATGTATGTTTTGCAACTAAAAACAAAGCACATGAACAGCTTTTTCTAGATTATGCCGCATCAAATGGCATTGTTGGTATTCAAGGTCATCGACTTTCTGGAGCATTTAGAGCTTCTCTATATAATGCCTTACCTTTAAGTAGTGTGGAAGTGCTCGTAAACCTGATGAAAAATTTTGAGCAATCCGTTGTTTAAAACTTTATGTAAGAATTTTTAATTCCCTATTTTAATAACCCTATTTTTGTTTTAATTTAAAAATAAATGATAACGATTTCTCCATTTAAGGCGTTAAGGCCTGAAGCTCAGTTGGCAAAACAGGTTGCATCACGACCTTATGATGTATTAAATAGCAAAGAAGCAAAAATAGAAGCACAAGGAAACCATTCTTCGTTTTTACATATTACCAAAAGTGAAATTGATTTGCCCGAATCGGTTGATATTCATTCGCAAGAAGTTTACGATAAAGCCAAAGAAAATCTAACGGCATTTATCAGTAGAAATATTTTATTCGTAGAAAGCAAACCTTGTTATTATATCTATCGTTTGATTATGAATGGCAAAAGCCAAACAGGTTTGGTATGTGGCAGTTCGGTTGATGATTATGAAAACGATTTGATTAAAAAGCATGAGTTCACGCGTCCTGAAAAAGAATTGGATCGCATTAACCATATTAAAACTACAGGTGCTCAAACCGGAAATGTATTTTTAGCTTACCGCAATGTAGATGAAGTAGATGCTGTAATACAAAAGTGGACTTCAGAAAAAAATCCGCAATACGATTTTGTGGCAGACGATGAAATTCAACACAGCATTTGGATTGTAAATGATGACAATACCATTGAAAAAATTACAGCGCTTTTTAAAACAAAAGTTCCATGTACATACATTGCAGACGGGCACCATCGTGCAGCATCAGCAGCAAAAGTACGTGCAGCATTAGGTGGAAAAGCAACACCAGAATCAAACTATTTTTTAACTACTTTATTTCCTTCAAATCAATTGATGATAATGGATTATAACCGTGTGGTAAAAGATTTAGGAGATTTGAGTGAGGAGTCTTTTTTGCAAAAGCTAAATGATAAATTTTCAGTTGAAAAAGTAGATGCCGCTTATCGCCCAGAAGAGCTGCACAGTTTTGGATTATACATCAACAAAACTTGGTACAAATTAACTTCATTAAAAGGCACTTATACCGAAGACCCCATTGGCGTGTTGGATGTAACCATTTTGCAAAATAATATTCTTGATCCATTACTAAACATTAAAGATCAAAGAACGGATAAACGTATTGATTTCGTTGGTGGAATTCGTGGATTAGAAGCATTGGAAAACAGAGTAGATAGTGGCGAAATGGCTTTGGCGATTAGCTTATACCCTGTAAGCATTCAGCAATTATTTGATATTTCTGATAGTGGAAATGTGATGCCACCAAAAAGTACTTGGTTTGAACCTAAACTTAGAGATGGCTTGTTGACGCATTTAATTTCAAGTTAGTTTATAGAAATTGAACCAATTCCAGTATCAGAATTATTGAAATTGAATTCAACAATATGTATTCAACAATAATCAACATGAAGAAATTCATTTTTATCATTTTAATTTCAATTGCACAAAATGGAATTGCACAAGATGCAAAGCGCTTGCATGAAATGGGTAAAAACTACATGATAGATGGTGATTTCTCAAATGCTGAATCACTATTAAACGATGCTTACAAACTAGACACCAACAATATCGTTTTCACAAAAGACTTAGCACTTTGTTTATACTTTGAAAAGGAATACAAAAGAGGACTCAAAATCTTAACTAAAAAAATAGATGAGGGTATTGCTGATGATCAAACTTTCCAAATCGCTGGAACCATTTATAGTGCAAATCAACAACTTGTAGAAGCCGAAAACTTGTATTTATCCGCTATAAAGAAATTTCCAGGTAATGGTGCTTTTTACAATGATATGGGTGAACTTCTCTTTCGTCAACAAAAAAATCAGTGCATTGATTTTTGGGAAAGAGGAATAGAACTAGACCCTACTTACGCCCGTAACTATTTTAATGCCTGTAAATATTATGACAACTTGGAAACAATTTGGAGCATCATTTATGGAGAAATATATGTAAATCTTGATCCATTAAATCCCAAAAGTCCAGAAATAAAAGACATCTTACTCAATAATTATAAAAATTACTTTTCTGATTATTCTAATGAGAAATACCTCAAGGAGAAAAATAAATTCGCACAGAAAGTACTTTCAAATCTTTCAAAACAAAATGATATCGCAAGGGAAAAAGGTATTAGCACATTAACCTTAACCATGATAAGAACGAAATTTATTTTAGAATGGTACCAAGATAACACAGAAAAATATCCATTTAAATTGTTTGACTTTCATTTGAATTTATTGCGTGAAGGATTGTTTGAATCTTATAACCAATGGCTTTTTGGCTCGTCAGAAAACTTAACCTCATTTCAAAATTGGACACAATTGCACAATCAAGAATATGATGAATTCATGCAGTATTTTAAAGCCAAACCATATAAGCCTGCTAAAGACGAATTTTATCATTAATCCAAAATTTGTACTTACTACTATATTCTATTACAATAAAATTATTGAGCTATGAATGAAAATTCCAGACTATTTGATTTTTTGTATGATCAACAAGCCAACTTTCCCAAAAATGATATGTTAGCTGGAAAAGAAAATGGCAAATGGATTTTGCATTCAACGGAATCGATAATAAACAATACAAAAAAAATTGGAGCAGGGTTACTAAAATTAGGTTTGAGTGGACATGATATGCAACCTGAAAACCAAGATAAAATTGCTATCATTTCGCGAAACCGACCTGAGTGGCTAATGCTTGATTTGGCTACACAACAATTGGGTATTTTAATTTGTCCAATTTACCCAACTACTAATGCCAACGAAATTGAATTTATTTTTAATGAAGCACAAATAAAATATGCATTTGTAAGCGATGCCGACATTCTAGAAAAAGTAAATAGCATTAAATCAAATGTTCCCTCACTAATTGATGTATATAGTTTTGACAATGAACCAGGAGTGAAAAATTGGAAAGATATTTGGATAGAACCAGATGTTGCAACATTAAATAAATTAGAGGAAATTAAAACTTCTATAAAAGCTACACAGTGTGCAACCATCATTTACACATCAGGAACCACCGGGGTGCCAAAAGGAGTAATGTTGAGTCATTATGGTTTAGTGATGAATGTATTAAACTCTACGAAAAGCTTTCCGTTTCCTGTAATGCCAAATGAACGAGCGTTGAGTTTTCTGCCGCTCAACCACATCTTTGAAAGAATGGCTTCCTACATTTATATTTCTACAGGCATTTCAATTTATTATGCGGAAAATTTAGATACCATTGGCGAAAATTTAAAAGAAGTAAAACCATTATTATTCTCCACCGTTCCTCGATTACTCGAAAAAGTATTTGATAAGATAATGGCAAAGGGCGCGGAGTTAAAAGGTGTAAAAAGAAAATTATTTTACTGGGCTGTTGGATTAGCAGAAAAATACGATAACCTTAATAAAGGCAGTTTAAATTATAGAGTTCAATTGGCAATAGCGAATCTATTGATTTTTAAAAAATGGCGCGAGGCATTAGGCGGAAATGTAAAATACATTATTACTGGCGGTGCCGCTTGTCAGGTTAAATTGTTAAGAATTTTTACAGCAGCTCAAATACCTGTTTTTGAAGGTTATGGACCAACTGAAAACTGTCCAGTAATCAGTGTGAATTGCAATAAAAAAGGTGGAACAAAATTTGGAACTGTTGGCTTGGTCATTGACGGACAAGAAGTTAAAATAGAAGCAGATGGCGAAATATGTGTAAAGGGCCCAAGTGTTATGATGGGTTATTACAAACATCCTGAATGGACTGCAGAAGTCATTAAAGATGGATGGTTGCATACCGGAGATATCGGCATTTTTGAAGATGGCAAATATTTGAAAATAACAGATCGAAAAAAAGAAATGTTTAAAACCAGTGGTGGAAAATATGTTGCCCCTCAAGTAATCGAAAACAAACTTAAAGAGTCGCCATTTGTAGAGCAGTTAATGGTTTTGGGCGATAACCAAAAATTTGTATCTGCATTAATTGTTCCCTGCTTTTCAAATTTAAAATCATGGATGGCCAGTCAATCCATAACATTTACCAGCAACCATGAAGCCATTCAACATCCCGAAGTGTTACATTTTTACAATGACATCATTGAAACCTATAATGGCTTTTTTAATCATGTAGAACAAGTAAAAAAGATAAAACTATTGTCTGAAGAATGGAGCGTATCTACCGGGGAAATGACACCGAAGCTTAGTATAAAACGTAAAGTAATAATGGCGAAATATCAACAAGAAATAGAATGGATATATAAATAAAAAGCCGACACAAGTCGACTCTTTATTTAATGGTTTGGTTCGTTCATAGTTTTCAATTTGTTGATTATATTCTAGGGATATGCAAATTTAATTCAACACAATTGAATGTGAACAATTTATATATCAATTTTCTTGTAGAAGTTATACTACAATAAAGTTGTGGCTTCTAATAATATCATCCATAAATTTCCAGATGAATATCTTTCTTATCGTAACCCAATTCCAGTAATCTTGTTTTAGCTTCATCAATCATATTCTTCCATCCACATAAATAAAATTGAGCCTCAGGTTTTGAGGCACAAAGTCTTTCATAAATAGAATGCACATAGCCTTTTTCACCATCCCAATCATCTCTAGACAAAGTTGGATGAAAGTGAAAATCCTCGAAATCATTTTCTAATTTTTTCATTTCATCGAAATATAAAAGATTCGATTTTGTTCGTGTGCCAAAAATGAGGTGGATTTTTTTGTGTGGTATATTATTTTGAAAGATAAAATTTACCATGCTTCGAAAAGGCGCAATGCCTGTACCTGTGCAAATTAAAAACAGTTCTTTTTCTAAATTTTGAGGAATTGTAAACACGCCTTGTGGACCTCTAAATGTTAATTCACTTCCTACTTTAATCTCATTAAATAAATATGGTGTCCCAGTTCCAGAAGGATTAAGCACAATCAACAATTCAAAAACATTCGTACCATCAGGCCACGACGCAATGGAATAACTTCTCCATCTTTTATTTGATTTTTCATGAATCGGCAAATCCAATGTTACAAATTGGCCAGGTAAAAAATCAAATTTCTCTAATGATGGAACTTCTATCCAAAATCTTTTGGTGTCATTTGTTTCGTCTTCAATTTTTATTACTGTTCCAGTTAGCCAAGGTTGTAAAGACATGCTTTTTATTTTTAGTAAGATACATCATGTAGAATTAATATAAAATTTTCTCTTAGACACTTATCTTTGTTGCATTAATTTTTTGGGTGAATGAATTTGGATGTGTTGTTGAATTTTTATAAAAATGATCCCCGCTGTTTTCAAATAGCGAATAGAACCACTTTGTCTGAACCACAGCATTTGCTTTTATCAGGATTAGAAGGAAGCTCGTTAGAGTTCATTGTTGCGGCATTACACAACAACGAATATTTATCTCAAACCAATCATTTAATTATTTTACGCGATGCTGAAGAAGCAGCGTATTTTCACAATACTATTGAGAATATCACCAATGCGCTTGATATTTTTTATTTCCCCTCTTCATTTAAAAATAAAAAAAACTATCAGCTTCTAAATAGCAGTCATGTTATGTTGCGTACTGAGGCACTGACTAAAATAGCATCAGGAGGAAATAAAAAAATATTAATCACATATCCAGAAGCCATTTTCGAAAAAGTTGTTTTGTCTAAATCTTTATCTGATAATATCATCAGCATCAAACAAGCAGATGAGTTGGATTTAAATGCAATCTTGCAAAAATTTGTGGATCAAGGATTTGTGCGTACCGATTTTGTATACGAGCCAGGCCAATTTGCAGTACGCGGTGGAATTTTAGACATTTATTCTTTCGGAAATGAAAAGCCTTATCGGATAGAGCTTTTTGGTAACGAAGTAGATAGCATCCGAATTTTTGATCCCGAAACACAATTGAGCGAACGCAAACTTTTGCAGGTAAATATTATTCCTAATGTGGAAACACAATTTGAAACTGGTGAGAAAGTTTCTTTATTAGAATTTCTTCCAGAGCAAACCATCATTTGGGTAAGAGATTGGAATTACATAAAAGACAAACTTGAATTGGAAGAAGAATATCTTTCCATTTTCTTAGAACATGTAAAATCGGATACACAGAAAGACGAGGCCATAGATGAGCTTGCAGAAATTAATTTCAAAATAAATGTTGAGGCAAATGAATTCATCAATTTGGCTTCATTTGAAAAAGAAATTGCAAAAAAGCATTTGATTGAGGTTGGGAAAAAAGCAGCGTTTGAAAACAATAAAAAAGCATCTGAGCAAATCAATTTCTCATCAAAGCCACAACCTTCCTTCAACAGACAGTTTGATTTGTTGATTAAAAATTTGCAGGATTATGAAAAGCAGAAATATAATATTTTCATTTTTGCAGAAAATCCAAAACAGTTAGAGCGATTACACATCATCTTTACCGACTTAAAAGCAGAGATTCAGGTCACCCCAATTCCTGTTTCCATACATGAAGGATTTATAGACGACGACAATAAATTAATTTGTTACACAGACCATCAAGTATTTCAACGTTATCATAAGTATAAAGTAAAACAAGCCTTTAGCAAAAACAAAGCGTTGACTTTAAAAACTTTGCGCGACTTACAACCTGGTGATTATGTAGCGCATATTGACCATGGTGTTGGTGTGTATAGTGGCTTGCAAAAAATTGAAGCAAATGGGCGTTTACAGGAATCTGTTAGAATACAATATAAAGATGGCGATCTGTTGTATGTAAATATTTCTTCTCTCCACAAAATCAGCAAATACAGTGGCAAAGAGGGTTCTATTCCAAAGATGAATAAGTTGGGAAGTGATGTATGGAGTAAGCTCAAAGAAAAAACAAAAAAGCAAGTAAAGGATATTGCCAACGATTTAATTCAACTTTACGCACAACGTAAAAGCCAAAAAGGATTTCAGCATAGTCCGGATAATTACATGCAAACCGAATTGGAGGCAAGCTTTATATATGAGGATACCCCGGATCAAGCGAAAGCTACAGACGATGTAAAACGAGATATGGAGAAGGATGCACCTATGGATCGATTGGTTTGTGGAGATGTTGGATTTGGCAAAACAGAAGTTGCCATAAGGGCTGCGTTCAAATCCTGCTGCGATGGTAAACAAGCTGCGGTTTTAGTACCAACAACCATTTTGGCTTACCAGCATTATAAAACGTTTAAAGATAGATTGAAAGATTTTCCTGTAACTGTTGATTTTGTAAATCGTTTTAAAACAGCCAAGGAGAAAAAAGAAACTCTAAAAAAATTAGAAGAAGGTAAAATTGATATCATAATAGGCACCCACGCTTTATTAAGCAAAGATGTGAAGTTTAAAGATTTGGGTGTAATGATTATTGATGAAGAACAAAAATTTGGTGTAACTGCAAAAGAGAAATTAAAACAACTTCGTGCTACGGTAGATTCGCTTACGCTAACGGCAACCCCTATCCCAAGAACGTTACAATTTAGTTTGATGGGTGCAAGAGATTTAAGCATCATCAATACGCCGCCTCCAAACAGACAACCCATTCAAACGGAAGTTGCTGTTTTTAATGAAGACAATATTAGAGACATCATTTATTATGAAACAGAACGTGGTGGTCAGGTATTTTTTATACATAATCGTGTAAAGGGTTTGCCCGAAATGAAAAGCTTTATTCAAGGACTTTGTCCGGATATCAGCATTGCATATGCACATGGCCAAATGGAAGGAGATCAGCTTGAGGATACGATTCTTGATTTCATGGATAAAAAATATGATGTACTGGTTTGTACCAACATTGTAGAAAGTGGCGTAGATATTCCAAATGTAAATACCATCATTGTAAACAATGCGCATCAGTTTGGATTAAGCGATTTGCATCAATTAAGAGGTCGTGTAGGCAGAAGCAATAAAAAAGCATTTTGTTATTTACTTGCTCCGCCAATGAGTACGCTACCTACAGACAGCAGAAAACGTTTATCAACATTAGAACAGTACAGTGATTTGGGAAGTGGGTTTCAAATTGCCATGCGCGACTTAGATATTCGTGGCGCTGGAAACATGCTTGGCGGTGAACAAAGTGGATTCATTTCTGAAATTGGATTTGAAATGTATCAGAAAATTTTGGACGAAGCCGTGCGTGAATTGAAACGAAATAATTTTAAAGAATTGTTTAAAGAAGAAATTAGTAAGCAAGATGATTTTGTAAAAGATTGCACATTTGATACGGATCTTGAAATTTTAATCCCGGATAAATATGTAGAAAGCATTACCGAGAGATTGAGTTTATATTCTAGATTAGACAATTGCGAAACAGAGGCAGACTTGGTAAATTTTCACGCAGAAATGGTTGATCGATTTGGTGCGGTTCCACCAGAAGCAGAAGATCTATTTACGATTGTACGTTGTAGAAAAATGGCAGTTGATTTAGGTTTTGAAAAGCTTTTGCTCAGAAACGAAAACATGAAATGCTTTTTTGTAAGCAACCCCGATTCTCCTTATTTCCAAAGCGAAACCTTTAATAGAATATTGATGTTTTTACAAACGGGTACCAATAAAGCTCGTTTAAAACAAGTAGGTAAAAACGGAATTTTAATTGTTGAAGACATCAAAACAATGAACCACATTTACGAGTTTATTTTACGCATGTACAATAGTGTAAAAAAATTACCTAATCAATAAGATGGTTCGCTTAACAGACAATGCATTGTTTTTGTAATCAATGCCTTTTGCAATGCAAACATAGGTTCCTGCTGGCTGTTTAATTCCTTTGTATTCTCCATTCCACCCTTTGTATGCTTTTGTAGAATAAAATAATTGTTGACCGAATCGATTATAAATGGCAAAATACTCAAACCTTTTTAACCCAACAGGAAAAGGCTTAAACACATCATTCAATCCATCACCATTTGGTGTAAATGCATTTGGGAAATACATTTGAGGAACACCATCATACACTTTAATTTTTATAGTATCATAGCTTTTGCAGCCAGTTGGTGTAAATGCAACCACATAATAAGTTTGATCAGAAGAAACAATCGCAATTGGATTTGGAATATTATTTGCACTCAATCCAATTGAAGGCGTCCATTGATAACTGAATCCTCCTGTAGCATTCAACTGAATCGGTTGATTGGTAACCACAATCGTATCATTGCCTGCATATACATTTGTACCATAAATATTTATACTCTCCACTGCTGTGTCTTTACATCCTTCAATTGAAGTTGCATAAAGTGTTATGGTATATTGACCATTGTTTGTGTAGGTATGTGTTACAGGCGATCCCATTCCTTGAAATCCATCTCCAAAATTCCATTGCCATTGATTGATGCCAATACTGGTTGTAGTTTCTCCTGATGTAATTTGAACCAAAGCATTTTTACAAGTATCATTAAACTGCATATCCACAACTGGATTTTTTATAAGTCTAAATGTATGAAAAACCGTATCGCTAAAGCATCCTAAATTACTTGTAGCAACCAATCCAACTTGCACATTTCCAAAAGGAAAATATCCAATTGTGTTTTGAGTTGTACTAAACGTTGTTGAATTATATATCCAATTCCATTGATTCAAACTTCCATTTTGTAATGTTGAAATATCTGTTAGTTGAATGCTATTGTCATTACAAATTGGCTGACTGAAATTAAAATTAGCCAAGGGTTTATCTGCCACATTTAATGAAACGGTTAACGTATCTGATTTACAACCTCTTGAATTAAACACAACATGTTTAATGGTTTTGGGGCCTGGAGTGGGAAACGTAAAATTTGGATTACATTGATTTGAGGTTTGACCATTTCCAAAATCCCACCAGCAATTTACAATGGCTAACCCATCAGCAGAATAAGAGGAATCTTGAAATTGTGCTTGTTGTCTTTCACAAAGAATAATCGATTTTATTTTTGCAACAGGTTTATCGGAAACAAAAACATTTTTTGTAATGGCGGTTCCAGCGCAAGCATTTGTGCCAGATGCGGATGTGATTAAACTAACGGAATGATTACCTGGATTGGTAAAAACATGCGTTGGGTTTTGAATGATTGCAGGAGCGCTGCTATCTCCATAAAACCATTGCCAATAGGTTATGGGTGTTGTTGGACTTCCATTTACAAATGATTGATCTGTAAATATGGTTGGCGTTCCTAAGCAAACTGAATCTGTGAAATTAAAATTAATTGTTGGACGTGGGCTAACAGTTATTGTTGTACGTAAAGTATCAGACAAGCACCCTTCTGCAGACTTAACTACAAATTTTATATTTTTTATTCCGGGAGTAGCGTAAGTAGTTAATACAAATTGAGATGTAGATGTAAGTCCATTGTTGTCTAAATCCCAATACCAGTTATTAATGGTACCAACAGTAACATGTGATGTATCTACCAATTGTACGGGTGAATTTTGACAAGAAGCGGTGTATGAAAAACCAGCAATAGGTTTACTTCCAATTCTTAGCGGCTGAGTGTAGGTTTCGCTACAGCCATCAAAACCAAATACGGTGTAGGTAATGGTGTAATCTCCACCAACTGTATAGGTGTGAATTGGATTTTGATTTACAGAATCAATTGGACTGCCATCACCGAAATTCCAGTAAAATTTTACAATGCCTGCAAATGAAGTGGTAGAATCTATGAACGAAACTGGTTGGTTAACACATTTTATTTGGTTGGGTAAAAATCTAAACCGAGGCGTTAATTCTGTACAAAAACGCTGTAGATTTGAAAGACCACCTGTAGCGCCAGTAAAGCCCCAATAAACCAAACTATTTCCGCCAAAAGTGGTATTTACAAAATCATTGGTTACGTTTAAACGTGATTGATCATCAAAATACACCTGCATGTTTTTGGTAACTGCATTCCAAACTACGCGTAATTTATGATCTAAACAATCTTCAATATTATTGCTAGTTGCAGAAGCTGTTGGCGCAGGTGTTATTGTATTTGCTGAATTATGACTTGTAACTCCATTTAATTGGATGGAAATATGATCATAAACGGGGTCGTTATCATTTAAATTGGAAACATCAATATTTTGATAAGTATCTAATGAAACTGCTAAAGAAGGAGAAACACCATAAAATGCCATACCACCTCCTGCTGGAGATGAAGAAATTGTAGATGTTCCCATTGGTTGTAATACAAACGCCATTCCATCAGCGCCATTTCCATCGCTGCAACCCAAAAAAACTTGAAAAGTAAAATCGAATGATTGATTTAAATTTATTCTATTGTTATTCCAAACACTGCCTTTTTGTGTAGCTGCATTTGGCGTTACGGTATAACATCTACAACTATTTTGAAATGCTGAACCATTTACAGTGTATTGCGCATGAATTGAGTTAACATAAAACAATAGAACAGCAAATGCTATCGTGTTTTTCAAAAATAAATTCTTCCTTAAATTCATTAGATAATATTGTTTATAAAATATTTACTTGCAAATGTCTTTAATGTGTATCAAATAATTCAATCAATTATTCTAATTTCTGACTTTAAAATAAATAAAAAAAGCCGCTCTATATAGAACGGCTAAAATTAATTTTTTAAAGAATTACCAAGCTTTTTTAGCAACACCGTTTTTTACGGCTTCTAAAGCGGTTGCTTCTCCCAGCATTGTAGTCATTTTGTTTCCTTTTCCATCATGACCTTGAGCCATATAACCACCGCGAGCTGTTTTGGTAATTACTGCATCTTGCATTGGAACATTTTTTTCTTTGGTTTTCATGCAATAAGCCGTTAACATTTTTGACATTTGAATATAATTTATAGTTAGTAAATAAAGAACGAATTTTTCGCTCAGACAACAAGCTACTAAAAAAATCGAATTTTCCCAAAAACAATAAAAAAGATATGTCCACATAATGTGGACTACTTTTTAAAAATGAATTACACGTCGATTTTTGCATATTTCGCATGTGATTCGATAAAGGCCCTTCTTGGAGGCACCTCATCTCCCATCAACATGCTGAAAACCCCGTCTGCATTGGTCAAACTATCAATCGTAACCTGCTTTAAAGTTCTGGTCATCGGATTCATTGTAGTTTCCCACAATTGCTCCGCGTTCATCTCTCCCAAACCTTTATATCGCTGTATGGTTACGCTGTCGTCTTTTCCTTGTCCTATTTTTGTTACCAATAATTTCCTTTCTTCATCATTCCAAGCATATTCTTGGTCTTTTGCTTTCTTCACCAAATACAAAGGTGGTTGAGCGATGTAAACAAATCCTTGTTCTACCAATTCCTTCATATAACGGAAAATAAACGTCAATATTAATGTAGCGATATGGCTTCCATCAACATCGGCATCCGTCATGATGATTAGCTTATGGTAACGCAATTTGGTAATGTCTAATGCTTTTGCATCTTCAATCGTACCCATTTTTACGCCCAATGCGGTGAACATATTTCTAATCTCTTCATTGTCGTAAATCTTGTGTTCCATTGCTTTTTCTACATTCAGAATTTTACCTCTCAATGGGAGAATCGCTTGAAAGCTTCTATCTCTACCTTGTTTTGCAGTACCACCCGCCGAGTCTCCTTCGACAAGGAACAACTCGCATTTTCCTGGATCTTTTTCTGAACAATCTGCCAATTTTCCTGGTAATCCACCGCCTACTAAAACACTTTTACGTTGCACCATATCACGCGCACGCTTAGCTGCTGCTCTTGCTTGTGCGGCTAATATTACTTTTTGGATAATCGTTTTTGCATCGCGTGGATTCTCTTCTAAATAAGCTTCTAAAACCCTGCTTAATGTAGTATCCACAATTCCCATTACTTCACTATTTCCCAATTTGGTTTTTGTTTGACCTTCAAATTGTGGCTCAGGAACTTTTACGGAAATAATCGCCGAAATCCCTTCCCTAAAATCATCTCCTTCAATAGCCACTTTTGCTTTTTCAAACATGCCTTGCTTTTCGCCATAGCTTTTGAAAACACGAGTGATTGAACGACGGAAGCCCGCAACGTGCGTTCCCCCTTCAATGGTGTTGATGTTATTTACATAGCTAAAAATATGTTCTTGATAGCTCGCGTTATAAACCATCGCAACTTCTACAGCCACATTGCTTTTTTCATCGTGTCCATCACAATAAATGGTTACAGGAATCAATGGTGTTCTGTTGGCAACTTTATCAATGGCTTCTACAAACTCTACAATTCCACCTTCACTGTAAAATGTTTTGGTATAGTGCTTTCCATCATCTCCTATTTCACGCAAATCATTTAAAATAATCGTGATTTTTCTATTTAAAAAAGCAAGCTCTTTTAATCTGCCTTCAAGAATATCTTTATTGTATTCTGTTGTGGTGAAAATACTTCCATCAGGCCAAAACTGAACGCGAGTACCAGTTGTATCCGAAACGCCTATTTCTCTAACTGGATATTGTGGAATACCCGTAGCATATTCTTGTTCAAATTTTTTGCCTTCTCTATTTACAGTAACATGCAATTTTGTACTTAAAGCGTTTACACAACTTACCCCTACTCCATGCAAACCACCAGAAACTTTGTAAGAACCTTTATCAAACTTTCCACCGGCATGAAGCACCGTCATTACCACTTCTAATGCACTTCTGTTTTCCTTTGTGTGCATACCTGTTGGAATACCTCTACCATCATCTTGAACGGTAATTGAATTATCCTCATTAATGGTTACTGAAATGTTTTTACAATGTCCAGCTAAAGCTTCATCAATTGAATTATCAACTACTTCATATACCAAATGATGCAGACCCTTTACACTGATATCACCAATATACATTGCCGGTCTTTTACGAACGGCTTCTAATCCTTCTAAAACTTGAATGCTGTCGGCTCCATAACTCGTATTTTCTGGAACGGGAATTACTTCTTCTATTTCTGTGCTCATAATATCTAAAAAATACTTTAAAATTTATCAAAATCGTATTTACGCAAATATACCTAAATTAAGTGCTATTAACAGATTAATTATCCCCAATTGAATATGTTTTTTCCACCCCAATTATTTGTGTGTATAGAATCACAAAAATGAAAACATTGAAAATTATTATCGCTAACTTTACACGCTATTAAAAAATGAAATCGTTACCCAACATATTAGACATTTCGAGCTTCTTGCCACTACTTTATGATGAAGTGAATATTTTGCAAGATATCAACCGACAAGTGCCTGGATCTGTAAAATATTCGATAAAAAGATATCGCAAACAGCCCAATTGGCAAATTGAAGATTCTGGTATGTTGATTTATCATTTTG
>CANFUJ010000047.1 GCA_947450165.1 Chitinophagaceae bacterium | reverse complement strand
TTTCTTGGTGGATATTTAACCTACGCTTCAATTTTTGCGGCAATAGGAAGTGTGGTAAGTGAAGATCAACAAGAGGCGCAACAACTTGTATTTCCTGTAATGATGCCGATAATTTTGGGCTTTGTCATTATGACCAAAGCAGTAAACGAACCGAACAGCAGTTTGGCTGTTTTTGGAAGTATTTTTCCATTAACCTCACCAATTGTAATGATGGGTAGAATTGCTTATGATATACCAAGCTGGCAGATTTTAGTGTCTATGCTTTGTTTGATTTGTAGCTTTTTGTTCTTCACGTGGATTGCTGGAAAAATATATAGAACGGGTATTTTACTGTATGGCAAAAAACCATCTTGGAAAGAAATGATTAAATGGGCATTTGCAAAATCGTAGCAAATGTTGTTTTGTAAACGCACTATTTTTCTTAAACCCGGATTCCTGCTTAAAAATAATGAAAACGATTTTGCATTTCAGCTGCTGATTGTAGGCATTCATTCCAAACTTCTTTTACTATTTCCCCAGCTGGTTTTATGGAATTAAACAAAGTGCTCACCTGCCCTATTTCCAGTTCGCCTTCTTCTAAATCGCCTTCAAACATGCCTTTTTTGGCACGACCTCTTCCTAATAATTGTATGATTTCTTCTTTTGTAGCTGCTCGATTTTCGGCCTCAACGACTTGTTGATAAAATTTATTTTTAACCAATCGAACAGGGGTGATATTTTTTAGCGATAATGCGGTATCGCCTTCCTTAAGATTAATAATAGTTTGTTTGAAATGATCATGGCTGCTTGCTTCATCACTGGCCACAAATCGACTTCCCATTTGAACCCCATCTGCACCAAGAATCATGGCTGCCAGCATTTGCTTTCCTGTAGCAATTCCGCCTGCGGCAATCACTGGAATGTCAACCACTTTTTTTACCGCTGGAATTAAAACCATGGTTGTAGTTTCTTCTCTTCCATTATGTCCGCCAGCTTCAAAACCTTCGGCCACCACTGCATCACAACCCGCTTCTTGTGCTTTTAAAGCAAACTTGCTGCTGCTTACTACATGAACCACAATTATACCATGATCTTTCAATCGTTGGGTATGCAATTGCGGATTTCCTGCAGATGTAAAAACAATGGGTATTTTTTCTGAAATGATGGTTTGAATATGTTCTTCTATGTTGGGATACAACAAAGGTAAATTTACGCCAAATGGCTTTGAGGTGGCTAGTTTGCAGTTTTTGACATGTTCTTTTAAAACTTCGGGATACATACTGCCACTACCCAATAAACCCAATCCTCCAGCATTACTAACGGCCGACGCTAAACGCCATCCACTTGCCCAAATCATTCCGCCTTGAATAATGGGAATTTCAATATTAAACAGTTCACTAATTTTGTTCGGCATCATAAATAATTAATGATTTAGTGCTGTATTATTTAACTTCTACTACCCCCTAAATCAATAGCAGTATTGTCACCAATATTTAAATTTCTGCTTACTCCTTTTACCTCTGCATCGTTGCCAATCAATGAATTGTTTAACACAATTTCAAATAGATTTGAGTACGACCCAATAATGGAATCTTTTATAATCCCATGATTGATGCTGGTATGTTCACCAATGGCTACATTGGGACCGATTACTGAATTTTTTATAACACATCCTTGACCGATTGTTACAGGAGGTATAATTATGGTATTTTGATATGCATTTTCTTCAGTTGTATTGCCCCCAAATTTTTTAAGCAAAATGGCATTTGATTCCAACAAGGTTTCTTTTTTTCCACAATCAAACCAGTTGGATACTTTAAATGATTTGATTTTAGCACCTTGGTTAATCATGCATTCAAAAGCATCGGTAAGGTTGATGTCTTGAAACTCTTCTTTTGACTCAATAATTTTCTCAAGACAAGCATACATAATCGCCGTTTCTTTGATTTTGTATATGCCAACAAGCGCTAGATTACTTTTGGGAATAGCCGGTTTTTCAACAACACGACTGATAAACCCTTCTTCATCTACTTCAGCAACACCAAAATTTCTAGGATCGTCTACTTTTTTCAAACCAAACATCGAATAAGGTGAAGCCAAAACTTCTTTTAAATCATATTCGGCAATCGTATCACCCAACACAATAAATACATCATCATCACCTACAATATTTCGAGTTAGTTCAACCGCATGTCCAGTTCCAAAACGATTGTTTTGTGTTACAAAATGACATTTTAAATCTGGATAATGATGGGTTACATAATCTTGCATTTTTTCTCCCAAATAACCAATGATAAAAATAAATTCGTTGATGCCAGCATCTTTAAGTTGATCAACGATAATGTTTAATATAGTTCTACCTGCAAGCGGTATTAATGCTTTGGGTTGGGTGTATGTATGAGGACGTAGTTTGGTTCCGGCACCTGCTACTGGAATTATCGCTTTCATTTTTGCTATTTTTCGGCCATGAAAGTAGGACTTTTTGACTAAAATGAACATTATTGTGGAATAGTTCAAGATTTGTTCAAAAACTTTTATTTCTTTTAGAGGATTCACAATAGGGACTTATCTTTGTACCCAAAAATTAAAATATGTATAAAGACAAAGCCGTATTTGATTTAATAGCAAAAGAATTAGATCGCCAAAGACATGGAATTGAATTGATAGCGAGTGAAAATTTCACCAGTTTAGAAGTGATGCAGGCGATGGGATCTTCATTAACCAACAAATATGCAGAAGGTTATCCAGGAAAAAGATATTATGGGGGTTGTGAAATTGTAGACCAAGTAGAACAGTTGGCGATTGACAGAATTAAACAAGTATTCAACTGCGAATATGCGAATGTACAACCACATAGTGGAGCGCAAGCAAACGCAGCATTAATGTTGGCGATTTTACAACCTGGTGATAAAATTTTGGGATTGGATTTGAGTATGGGCGGACATCTTACCCATGGTTCTCCTGTAAATTTTTCGGGTAAATATTTTAAGCCATTTTTTTATGGAGTAAAAAAAGAAACGGGTTTGATTGATTATGAGATGCTAGAAGAAAAAGCTAGAACAGAAAAACCACAATTAATTATTTGCGGTGCATCGGCTTATAGCAGAGATATTGATTATGCAAGAATAAGAAAAGTAGCTGATGAAGTTGGGGCTTTTGTATTGTGCGATATGGCGCATCCGGCAGGATTAATTGCAAAAGGATTATTATCTTCTCCATTTGAACATTGTCATTTTGTAACCAGTACTACACACAAAACACTTCGTGGACCAAGAGGCGGTATCATTTTAATGAAAACCGATTTTGAAAATCCATTTGGTTTGAAAGATATGAAAGGCAATATCCGTATGATGAGCAATCTATTGGATATGGCTGTTTTCCCTGGAACACAGGGCGGACCATTGGAGCATGTAATTGCGGCAAAAGCTGTTGCGTTTGGCGAATTGCTTTCGGACGAGTACACCACATACATTACACAGGTTCAAAAAAATGCAAAAGCAATGGCAGCTGCATTTAATGCAAAAGGATACGAAATCATTAGCGGTGGTACAGATAATCATTTGATGTTGATTGACCTTCGCAACAAAAACATTACCGGTAAAAAAGCGCAGGAAACGCTTGATTTAGCACATATCACTTTAAACAAAAACGCAGTGCCATTCGACGATAAAAGTCCGTTTGTAACCAGCGGTATGCGTGTAGGCGTACCCGCGATTACCACCAGAGGCATGAAAGAGGCCGATATGCAAACGGTGGTTGATTTTATAGATCGCGTATTAATGGACATCGACAATCCCGAAACGATAGCAGCGGTAAAAGGAGCAGTTGGTAAGTTTATGGAGCAGTTTCCGTTGTATCCGGAGTTGGGGTAGGAACGAGGTTTGAGAGGTTTAGGAGGTTTGAGAGGTTTGTGAGGATTGAGAGGTTTGTGAGGTTCAAAAGGTTCAAAAGGTTCAAAAGGTTCAATGAGTTCAATAGGTTGGAAGTTCGTAGGGGTTGAAGATATTCAACCCGTAGATGAGGTTTGGTGTGTAGGGGTTGAACATATTCAACCTGTAGATAAGGTTTGGTGTGTAGGGGTTGAACATTTTCAACCTGTAGATAAGGTTTGGTGTGTAGGGGTTGAACATTTTCAACCCTTACAAATTGGAACGAAATCAAATCCAGCATCAAGGATACACAATCTAGTATCTTATAAATAATAAAATTATAGAAAATGATTCAACGCATTCAATCCATCTGGCTTTTACTTGTTGCGGTTTGTGCATTTGCAACATTGAAAATTAGTACATACGCTGGAAATTTAATTCCGGAAGCTAGTGATGCTCCAGAAACATTATTATATAAAGAGTTGAATGGAATGAGTAGTATTCCAAATAGCATCATTACTATTGGTGTTGGCATTTTAGCACTTGTAAGTATTTTTATTTACAGCAATAGAAAATTGCAAATCAAACTTTGTATTGCCAGTTTTTTTATGGAAGTCACTTTAATTTCCTTTTATTATTTTTCTACAAAAATGTTTAAAGAAGGAAGTTTCCTAATCGGCGCTGTGCTGCATATTTTTATTTTAGTTTTTCTGATTTTGGCGATTTTAGGAATTAGAAAAGATGCAAAAATTGTTGAGGAAAGTAGTAGGTTGAGATAGCCATGTTTGGCGTTTGGTGTTTGGCGTTAGATACTTAAAAAAAATAATCATATTGAATTCCAGATACTATATTGCAGCTCGTTCCACCAAACACCAAACACCAAACACCAAACACCAAACAACAAACACCAAACACCAAACAACAAACACCAAACACCAAACACCAAACAACAAACAACAAACCATAAACACTAAAAACCTACATAAACCTCCCCGTATTCCCCTTTTTACTTTTCTTTAAATCCGCCGGAGTGCCTGAAAATACTAGGTTTCCACCCATATCGCCTGCTTCTGGACCTAAATCAATTATCCAATCGCAAGATTTTAATACATCGGTATTATGCTCTATGACCAATATAGAATGACCTTGATCGACCAACGCATTAAATGATATGAGTAATTTATTAATGTCGTGAAAATGAAGTCCAGTAGTTGGCTCGTCAAAAATAAATAGTATGCTTCCCTGCGATTTCCCTTTGCCTAAAAAAGATGCCAATTTTACCCGCTGCGCTTCTCCTCCACTTAATGTATTTGATGATTGCCCTAGCTTTACATAGCCCAAACCTACATCCGACAAAGGTTGTATTGCCTTTGCAATTGCATTTGCATTTTTATCCCCTTTATTGAAAAATTCAATGGCCTGATCTACACTCATTTCAAGCAACTCAAAAATATTGACATTTTCATACTTGACTTCCAATACTTCTTCTTTGAATTTTTTACCGCCACATACATCACACTCCAAATGCACATCTGCTAAAAACTGCATTTCTACAATTTGTTCGCCCTCTCCTTTACAAGCATCACATCTTCCCCCATCTACATTAAATGAAAAATGCTTAGGCATAAACCCACGCAATTTACTCAACGGTTGTCTCGAATATAAATCACGTATTTCATCATACGCCTTAATGTATGTAATGGGATTGCTTCTGCTGGATTTACCAATTGGATTCTGGTCAATCATTTCAATTTGCTTGATGTAATCCATATCTCCTTTTAATCCCCTAAACAATCCTGGCTTATCCAATCCTTCACCCTTTAGCTTTTTTAAAGCTGGATATAATATTTGTTTTACCAAAGTTGTCTTTCCACTCCCACTCACCCCACTTATTGCGCAGATTACATTTAGCGGAAAACTAACATCAATATTTTTTAAATTATTTTCAGATGCACCTTCAACAGTGATGCTTCTTGTCCATTTACGTAAATTTTTGGGCGGCTCAATTTTATAGGTTCCAGATAAATATTTTCCGGTTAAACTTTCTTTATCCTTGATAATAGCATCGTAATCTCCAACAGCTACAACCTCTCCACCCAAATGACTCGCAAGCGGCCCCATATCAATAATATAATCGGCTTCACGCATCATCATTTCATCATGCTCTACCACCACAACCGTATTGCCTAAATCTCTTAATGATTTTAAAACACCAATTAAACGCTCCGTATCTCTGCTGTGTAAGCCAATAGACGGTTCATCTAATATATATAGTGAGTTGGTTAAATTACTGCCTAAGCTTCGGGTAAGTTGAATACGCTGACTTTCGCCACCACTAAGCGAGTTTGCCAAACGATTTAAAGTAAGATATCCCAAACCTACATCCAATAATGTTTTTAAACGGGTATGTATTTCGATCAAGATTCTTTTTGCCACTTGGTTGTCGTATTCACTCAAAGAAATTCGATTAAACCATTGCGTTAAATCTTTTACGGGCATTTCGCAGAGCTCACCAATATGTTTCTTTTCAATTTGAATATAAAGCGCCTCTTTTCTTAATCTAAACCCACCGCAATCCGGGCATTTTGTTCTACCCCGATATCTGCTCAACAAAACACGATATTGAACTTTATATAAATTCTGTTCTACCTCTTTAAAAAAATCATTTATCCCATTTACATATTGATTGCCATTCCATAAGTGATTTAATTGCGCTGTAGACAAATCCATTATGGGTTTGTGAATGGGGAAATCAAATTGTTTTGCAGCTCTTATAAAAGCATCTTTCCAAGTACTGAGCTTTTCGCCTTTCCAAGGAGAAACCGCATCTTCATACAAACTCAATCTTTTATCCGGAATAATTAAATCAGGATCGATGCCAAGTACATGAGAAAAACCTTCGCAAGTTGGACAAGCACCGTAAGGATTATTAAATGAAAATAAATTGGGCACAGGCTCTTCAAATGTGATTCCATCCAATTCAAACTTATTACTAAAAACAACATTCTTTCCATCCACCTCAACAATTAAAGAACCTTCCCCTTCATAAAAAGCAGTAGTAACTGAATCAGAAATTCTATGAATATCATCCTCGTCGAATTCTTTTTTAATCAAACGATCAATTAATAAATAAGTAGAACCAGAAGTTTTTTGTTTGAATATTGGATGCGTCGAATTTTCCAATATATCTTCTATTCTAATTATTTCCTGTTTGTGATAAACACGTGAAAATCCTTTTTGCAGTAAAATATTCAGTTCTTCTTTTACATCTCTATTGGATTGAATTTTAAACGGAACGATGATTAATAATTTCAATCCATCTTTTAAACCTTGCAGATATTTTATCACATCTGTCACATCATCTTTCTTTACTTCTCTTCCACTTATTGGAGAAATGGTTTTACCAATACGTGCAAAAAGCAACCTTAAATAATCATACAATTCGGTCATACTACCTACTGTACTTCTAGGTGTACGGGAAATCACTTTTTGTTCGATGGCAATAGCTGGACACAACCCATGTATATAATCAACATCAGGTTTATTCATACGCTGCATAAATTGTCGAGCATACGAACTTAAACTTTCTGCATATCTACGTTGTCCTTCTGCAAATAAAGTATCTATGGTTAATGATGATTTTCCGGAGCCTGAAACACCTGTAACGACTATTAATTTGTTTCGTGGTATGGTAACCGTTATGTTCTTCAAATTATGAACACGCGCACCATGAATATGTATATCATTATCTTTTTTTGGAAGAATATCTGCTGTTTTTTTTGTTTTTATCTTTTCCATATAATTAGGCAAAAATAAGCTAAGAATGTGGTTAATACTGATAAATTTACGTGCTATGAAAAAACTACTACGTAGATATACGCATGGTTTTCGAGCACTAGTACTCGATTTTTGAGTTTTGCCAAAAAAAGCTTAAAAAATATTTTGAAGCTTAAATTTTACCTCTACTTTTACTTTGTGATTGAGAGCAAACGGGAAAAAAATAAAAAATAAAAACAAGTTTTTTTCTCAAAGTTCGAAATCAAAAAACCCAATATCCTAAACCAATAAAAACGAAAAAACATGAAAAACCTTTCTACACTAACCGACCAAGAATTAGTTCGTTCTTACATGAACGGAGACTCAAATGCAATGAATGTTCTAGTTGAACGTTACAAAGACAAAATTTTCACATCTATCTACTTATTAGTTAAGGACAAGTATCTTGCTGAAGATATTTTCCAAGATGTATTCATTCGTATCATCGATACTTTAAAAGGTGGTCGTTATACAGATGAAGGAAAATTCTTACCATGGGCAATGCGTATCGCGCACAACATGTGTGTTGATCATTTCAGAAAAGTAAAACGCAGTCCAAGTATCAAAACAAGTGATGACCACGACATTTTTGAAGTATTAAACTTCTCTGAAGCTGGTGCTGATCAAAAGATTATGGCGAACCAAAGTCATGATAAAATCAGAAGAATGGTTGATTCACTTCCAGAAGATCAACGTGAAGTTATCATCTTAAGAAACTACGCAAATTTAAGTTTTAAAGAAATAGCTGATTTAACAAACTGCAGCATCAATACTGCTTTAGGTAGAATGCGTTACGGTTTAATCAACTTACGCAAAATGATGACTGAAAAACAAATCGCTTTATAAGATAAAATAATAATCATTTAGAATAGCAATTCTCTTCATTGGGAATTGCTATTTTTTTTGAAACGTATTTAAATAAAAATGGTTGAAACCATTGCTCCTTAAAACTCCTTAACCCAAGGTTTAAACCGTGGGCTATAAACACATTGGTTTTTAATCAACCATTTTAATGGTTTTTAAATTTGCATTTTTTATTGCCATTACGAATTTAAAAAATGGTTGAAACCATTGACGAGACATACTAATCTTCAACCCACGGTTTAAACCGTGGGCTATGTAATTATTTACAATTGAATTTTACAACAGAAAATTAGAAGAAAAAAAACGTCAAAACAAGATGTAAATACTGAATAAAATTATTTAATCGACTTTAATTTGTGTGCTAATAAAGTCAACAATTAATTTAATCAATAATTATGTCACACGCTTATTATAAAATATGGATACATACAATTTTTGGAACCAAAAATAGACTGCCTTTATTGCATTATTCAATAGAACAAACCGTTTATGAATTCATTAATGATCAATTTCGTGAACAGGATTGTTTGGTTAATAACATAAATGGAATGCCTGATCACGTTCATTGTTTGTTTTTATTAAATCCCAATAAATCAATTGCTCAGATTATGAAACAAATCAAGGGCAGTAGTTCTCATTTCATCAATCGAAACAATTTAATCAATGAAAAGTTTGCTTGGCAAATAGGCTATGCTGCATTTACAGTATCAGAGTCTGGTATTGATCGCGTTTCGCAATACATTAGTAATCAAAAAAGTCATCATCAAAAAAAGTCATTTCAACAAGAGTATGAAGAATTTATCAAATTGTAAGGGTTGTAAATTAATGGATACGATAATATTAAAATGCAATATTCTATAATTCAAATTTGATAGGCAGATTGTGTAAACAATGATTTTAAAAATACACAATTTAAAAACGGTTGAAACCATTAATACTCACCTCGGATTCTACAACCCACGTTTTAAAACGTGGGCTATAAACACATTGGTTTTTAATCAACCATTTTAATGGTTTTTAAATTTGCATTTGTATTGCCATTACGAATTTAAAAAATAGTTGAAACCTATTACCTATTCTACAAAACACGGTTGAAATCTTGGGCTATAAAAACAAAAGTATTGTCCTGAAAAAAACTAGATGAATAAAAAAGAATTGCTATTTTTTTTGAAACGTATTTAATCCGCAATTCAACCAACGTAAATATTCATTTTTATTAGGCGTATATCCAACAGGACTATTTAATAAAACTTCGTTTGTATCAATTATAGCATAAAAAGGTTGCGCATTATTGGCAAAATTTTCCGTTTCAAAAGTAGCCCACAAATCACCATATGTATTGATCTCCTTTGCTACTCCTTCTTTTGTTTTATAAGTAAATTGTTGAGAAACGGGAAGTGCTTTCTTATCATCAACATAAAGTGAAACCACCACAAACTTTTCGCTCATTAATTTATACACATCCGGTTCACTCCATACATTTTCTTCCATGCGTCTACAGTTTACACAAGCATATCCAGTAAAATCAATTAACAATGGCTTATTTTCAGCTTTTGCCATCTTCAAACCCTCCTCATAGTTTTTAGAACAATGTAAACCTAAAACACAATCCGATTCTTTTTGATAAACACTATAATAAAGAGGAGGAGGAAATCCACTGATTAATTTCAAATTGGCATAGCTGGTATTGGTAACTCCTGGAATTAAATAAATAGTTATCAGTAAAATAAAAGATGCAAATAATTTTCTACTTAAGGGGATTTTTTGATTGGGCGAATCGTGGCTGAATCTTATTTTTCCAAAAAGATATAAAGAAAGTCCGATACCAACTAAGATCCAAATGCCAATAAATATTTCTCTTTTTAAAAGACCCCAATGCTTTACCATATCTGCATTTGATAAAAATTTAAATGCCAATGCAAGTTCTAAAAATCCCAAAACAACTTTCACCGTATTTAACCAGCCGCCCGATTTAGGTAAAGATTGTAACCAATTGGGAAATAATGCAAATAAGGCAAATGGCAGTGCCAATGCAAGTCCAAAACCACCCATACCAAAAGTTAATTGCATCGCGCCCCCATCCGAAGCCAATGAACCTGCAAGCAATGAACCTAAAATTGGACCCGTACAAGAAAATGAAACCAACGCAAGGGTTAATGCCATAAAGAAAATTCCAAAAATATTTCCAGCTCCAGCTTTACTATCAGCTCCACTCGATAAAGAGGCAGGCAAGCTGATTTCATAAAAACCAAAAAACGACAACGCGAAAAATATGAAGATTACAAAGAAGAATACATTTAAATAAACGTTTGTAGAAATGTTATTTAAAAACTCGGGGTTAACGCTGTCTAAAAAATGAAAAGGCAAACTCAATAAAATGTAGATAATAAAAATAAAAAAGCCATATAAAAATGCATTTACAATTCCCGATTTTTTAGAACTTGCTTTCTTGGTAAAAAACGAAACCGTAAGTGGAATCATTGGAAACACACAAGGTGTAAGTAGCGCAATTAACCCACCTAAGAAACCAATTAAAAACAAGCTGGATAAGCTTTTTGATTTGGTATCATTATTACTAGTAGATGTTATGCCACAATTGTTTTTGGGATGCTTAATGTCAATAGTAGGAATTAATATTCTTGCATGGGTTTGTTCATTTACGTTATTATTAAGTACAATTTTTTCTTGGTGTTCTTCTGTAATAAAATCTAAGTCTTTTCCCAATTCATAAGCGATAATTAATTTTAAAGCATCGGGTTGCTTTCCGGTGAATTCAAGCTTTTGAATGATTTCAATTTCATTTTCATAAACTGTTTTTTCTGCCCCTTCAAATACCTTGTCTTTTATTTTCTTTTCAGTAGTATTGATTTGTGGGATTTGCAATTTCGCACTTGAATCTTTTAATGAAATAACTACACCACTTAATCCTTCATTATCGTCTGCTTTATACAAATGCCAATCTTTGGAGATGCTGCCTTTTAAAGTGACTTCAATTTGATTTTCACTTATTTTCTTCAGCTGATGTGTCCATTTTACTAAAGATGAATCTTGGGCAAATGCCTGCAATCCAAATAAAACAAAAGTCAACGTGCAAAGTAAAACTTGGAAGAAAGCGATTTTATTTTTCATTTGTCAATATAGTGTTTTAAAAATTCAGTCACCTGATTTACTCAATTTGATTTGATTTTTTATTGAGCAAATGGCAATAATCATAAAAAAATCCCGAGGTTATCGGGATTTGACAAATTTATAATTTATTTAGATGCAAGTTTTATGTTGAATGGAATTTCTTTAGGCGGTAAACATCTTTTATCGTTGCAAACCATATATACAACGGTTCCTTTTAAACTTGTATTGGCTGCTGATTTTACCGTCACTTTTTGAACAAAATCAACATTACTGTTGTAGAATTTTAGTGTGGATTTAAAATTGGGATCGTATGAAGTTTCCAATTTTCCTACTTCTTTTATTTTGCCCACCAATTTAATCAATGGATTTTTAGCAAAACTGAACGTTGTTGGTTCTGGCCCTTCGCCGCAAACTTGCGCGTAAATATGCCAATTCCCAGATACAGTTGCGGTCATGTGTACATCATATTGCTTCGCACCAGTGCTGGTTGCTGTAAAATTCCAAGTAACTGGATTTTCAATTTGTGCAAATCCTAATCCTGAAAAGAAAAACATTATTAAGGTGAAACATGCTAATTTTTTCATTTGATTTAATTTTTTGTAAAAATATAACCCTCGTTTTCTAAACTTTAATAAATTTTGTTAATTATCCTATCCCGAAAAGTTCTTTAAATACTATTTTACCATCAATATTACCAAGACTAGAATTGCAAACACGCTCAGGATGAGGCATAATGCCAAAAACATTTCTGCTTTCGTTGCAAATACCAGCAATATTTTGTGTTGCTCCATTGGGATTACTTGCAGCAGTAGCCGCACCATTTTCGTCACAATACGTATAAATAATTTGATTGTTTTTTACCAAATTGTTTATGGTTTCTTCGTTCGCATAATATCTACCTTCTCCATGAGCGATTGGAATTTTTAGCGCTTGACTGGTGTTTGAACTTGTTGATTTCAGGTATATGTTTTTACATATAAATTGTTGATTGGCATTTTTTAGTAATACCCCCGGCAATAAACCACTTTCGCATAAAATTTGAAATCCATTGCAAACGCCAAGTACTTTTCCACCTTGATGGGCAAATTCAATAACCGCTTGCATCATTGGACTAAATTTGGCAATAGCGCCGCATCTTAAGTAATCTCCAAAACTAAACCCACCAGGCAAAACAATACAATCCTCTTTTGAAAACATACTGATATCGTTGTCTTTATGCCATAATTCAATAACTTCTTGTTTAAGATCGGTTCTTAGGGCTTCTACCATATCTCTATCGCAGTTGGATCCTGGGAAAATAACGACACCGAATTTCATTTGTTGGAGTTTTGCTTGATGAATAATTATGCGAATTTACAGCATAGGTCTTAATGAAAAATAAAAAAATATCCATTAACAACAGAAAGCGCTACTAATATCCAATGAGATAAATTTATAAACCATTTTTTTTCTGGATAATAAAAATTGGAGGCTACAAAAATTGAAGCTGGAAGCAAACTAAATAAGGTGAACTGAAATTGAGGTGTTTTGTTGAAAAGTGGAATAAATAGGGCAAAAAATAAAAATGTCGATATAATCGTCCAACAATTTCGAGATTGAACCAATAATTTTCGCATATTGGATTGCGCAAAAACAAATCCAATGATAGAAAGAAGTATGGTTAAACATATACTACTGATTTCAAAAGCAGTTAAATGAAATTTTGGAATCCTAAAATAAAGACCGGGTAAATGCAGCATTTCAAATTTATCAAGCAAATAACCAAAAGCAAATACAAAATAAAAAGGTGCGACTATTCCTAGAATCACAATGAACCATTCTTGTATTCTAAAGGGTCTGAATATCAATAACCCGAATAATACAACAAACACAAATAAAAATGTAGGAAAGAAAATCAAGATGGCAAACCCTGTTAATAGTCCAATATTAAAAATATTTTTTTTGGGATTGCCTTGGTTAGACATGTTAAATAAGATAGACAAAATCCAAATTAATATACTTATCGAAAGCAAAGCCGAACTTAATCCAATGTGAAAAATAGAAGTAATTAATAAATAACTCATTCCTACTAGATAATTATTTCGTGGAAATAATTTTTGATCTGTAGCAATCTTGTTTATAATCACCGTTTGAAGGAAAAGAATCAAAAATGCAACACCACTAATGATTGCATCATTTGTGTACTTGTTAAAAATTCCAATGAAATATTGATATAAAAATGTGTCGTTACTATCTATTATAGCTGGAGCCGATTTGAAAAATAACGGCCAGTTTAAAGCTAAACCGTACAATAACAGTAAGAAATTATTTCGGGGATTATTGGCTTTAAAACTGCCTATCACGATTTATATTTATTGGTGGTTAATTAAAAATGAAGTTAGTGAATTAGCCATTTAAAAGAAAAAATGTTTTAAAATGACAATTTTGCAAAGCCAATTTTTCCCATATAAATAAAGGGCATAACCAATTCTTTACCTCCAACTTGTTTGGCTAATCTAGGCATGAATTCATAGCCCAATTGGCGGCTTTTTATTGCAGGATATCTATTAATTGAACCATCTGAAAACAATCCATGAATACTTATGATTTCATGCTGAGGATCTTTATCAATGAATAAATATTGAATTTGAGACCCTAAATTAATTGTAGTAAATGAAAGGAAATTATCTTGTTCAACGTCCACCTGATTTTTTTTAATCTGATTCACCCATTCCATTTTTAAATCTTCGCCAATGCCAACCATCACAATATCTTTATAATAATACCTTAAAGCATTTGAATTGTTAAACGAATTGTATGATCTGTAATTATTATAATTTGGGTTGTATAAATAATAATCATTTGAAGCGTAGCCAAAACTCGGATCGTAATAATTTGAATTATTAAACTGATTGTTATTATATACCAATTCTGTAAAATTATCTTCTGCCATTAAAATGAAACTTCCATTCTTTTTAAGCAGAATATTATCAGATAAAATGATTTGCTGATTGTTTTTCTTGTATTTCTCTGATTGCAAACTTTTTTTTATGTCTTCTGAAAATAAATTAAATGCGAATTTCTCTTGAACAAAATGTATTGGATCAATTACAACACTAAACAAACCTTCAGCCAAATCATCTTTTTCTTCTAGATAGAATGCATTTAATAAAATTTTCTGGTTGATGTTATCTAATTTAATACATGAGCCTGTTACAAAATAACCATTCAGGTTTATTGGCAAATTGACAAAACCCAATTGATTAAATCGATGTTGATACAATTCCAAACTTTTTATATTGTCTCCATTAAATGCTGTCGTCTCTTTTATAAAATAAAAATTTCCCAAATTATCAATTGAACAATCGGTGAAATTTTCATTGCGAATATTAAAGCTGTATTGCTCAAACACAGAATCAATCAACGAAAAGCTAGGGTTATACAATTTTGCTTCAAAAGAAATGATATCATTTTTTACATTTTTCTTAAATACAAGAATCTGCTGTTTATCTTCACTAAAAACAGTTTTGTATATTTTTTGGCTTGCAAAAAAGCCAATGTTTGTAAAATTTAAAATAGTAATCGGTTGTAATAATTTGCCATGAATATCAACTTTTGCGGCATTACAATAAACCGTCTTGTTTTTTTGAAATTGAAATAATACAATGAAATAATCTGGGTATCTAATAAAATCAATATCAAAAAGATTTTCTGGTAGAAAATCCAACGAATTGGTTTCAATTAATTGCATTTGCGCATCATAAGATGAAAGAAAATGGGTCCTGGCAATATTTTTATACACCAAATAATGTCCATCTATTTTACCTAAAATTTCAAACTTAATATTTCTATTGTCTTTTTTTTGAACTTCGGAAAAGATTAAATTTTGCGAAAAACCATTGGAAATAGAAAATAAAAAAACAATTAATACAAGAAATATATTTTTATAAAAACAACTTGAAGATTGATATATCAATGAAACCATTCTATTCATAATCGTAAATTTAATCGCTAAATCATTTCTAAATCTAAATGATTGGCATAAAAAGGAAATAGAATTCAAGTTAAACAAGAATATTAAAACACATAAAATAATTCCATTTGTGTTATCTTGTTTAAAACAAAATAATCAAATTTTTGTTTAATATAATTATGCAAACAATATTAATTACTGGAGGAACCGGACTTGTAGGAAAAGCGTTAACCAAAATGCTCATAGAAAAAAAATACAAGGTCATTGTACTCACAAGAACTTTAAAGGATAAAATAAATTCACCTGAACTCAGCTATGCATTATGGAATGTTGAAAAGCAAACCATTGATATGGAAGCGATTTCCAAAGCTGATGTTATCATTCATCTTGCAGGCGCTGGTGTAGTGGATAAAAGATGGACATCGACTTATAAAAAAGAGATTTTATCGAGTAGAACTAGAAGTAGTTTGTTGTTGGTAGATGCATTAAAAAAAGGAAACCATCAAGTAAAAACAATTGTGAGCTCATCTGCTATTGGCTGGTATGGTGCTGATAAAAAAACAGATTATGCATTTGTGGAAACGGATTCAGCTGAAGTAGATTTTTTAGGAACGACCTGCAGACAATGGGAAGAAAGCATAACCACTGCTGAAATCATGGGGATTAGGGTTTGTAAATTAAGAACAGGGATTGTTTTAAGT
>CANFUJ010000046.1 GCA_947450165.1 Chitinophagaceae bacterium | reverse complement strand
CCTGGAGAACGATGAAGCTGACTTACTACAACCCTTTCAGCACCATTGATAACAAAGGTACCTCTTGGCGTCATGTAAGGAATATTTCCTAAAAATACATCCTGAACGATTGTTTGGAAATCTACGTGTTCTTCATCATTACAGCTCAAACGAAGTTTGGCTTTTAATGGAACAGCATAAGTAAGTCCTCTTTCAATACACTCTTCGATGGTATAACGTGGAGGATCCACGAAATAATCCAAAAACTCCAACACGAAAATATTTCTAGTATCCGTGATAGGGAAATTTTCTTTAAACACTCTAAACAATCCTTCAACATTACGTTTGTCAGGGGTTGTTTCTAATTGAAAGAAATCTTTAAATGATTGAATCTGGATTCCCAGTAAATCAGGTTGTTCTGCTATAAGTTCAACTTTCCCGAAATTGAAACGATTTGCAGTGGTTGTTTTTGTTGCAGACATATGTAAATAAAATCTTTTTAGTGTAGGCCTTTTTCAATAGGGTATGGACACAATTTACCATTCCTAAATTAAAGGACGGCGAAGTTAGGAAATAAAGTTGAAAAAAAGTGTATTGTAAGATTTTTTTTTGATATTTTGGAATAAATGTTGAGGTTTGTGAGGTTTATGAGGTTTGAAAGGGTTCAATTCGTTCAAAAGGTTGGGGTATCCGTCTGCCGATGTTGGTGTTTTCACCAATCTTCAAAGGTGATAATGTTTGTGAGGTTTGTGAGGTTTATGAGGTTCAAAAGGTTGGGCATTATCGTCTGCCGATGTTGTTGTTTTCACCAATCATCAAAGGTGATAGTGTTCAAGATGTTTATGAGGTTTATGAGGTTAGAGAGGTTGGTGGATTTTGTAGGGGTTGAATATTTTCAACTCTTACAAAAGGTTGGGCATTTCGTACCGTTTTATGTATTCAACACCAAACGCCAAACACCAAACGTATTGAATGTATAATAAAAAAAGCCCCGAAATTTTCGGAGCTTTTTTTATAGAAATATCTTAAAAGAATTAAGCTAGTTCAACTTCAGCACCTGCTTCAGTTAATTTTGCTTTGATATCTTCAGCTGTTGCTTTATCAACACCTTCTTTAACAGGTTTTGGAGCACCATCAACTAAATCTTTAGCTTCTTTAAGTCCTAAACCAGTCATTTCTTTAACCAATTTAACAACTGCTAATTTGTTTGCACCACCGCTCTTAAGAATAACATTGAAAGATGTTTTTTCTTCTGCTGCTGCTGGACCATCTCCACCACCTGCGCTAACTACTACTGCTGCTGCTGCTGGTTCGATTCCGTACTCTGATTTTAAGAATTCTGCTAATTCTTGAACTTCTTTTACAGTTAAACCTACTAAGGTTTCTGCTAATGCTTTAATTTCTGCCATTTTGTTTGAATTTTTTCCGCCTTCATTGTTTTGGACTCCGGCGGAGATTTAAAAAAATTGTTTATTGCCTTATTTTACCATCGGCCAGGTTAATTGCTAATTTAAATTATGCTTCTGGAGCTGCTTCTTCAGATGCTGCTGGAGCTTCTGGAGTTGGCGTTTCTTCTACTGCTGGAGCTGCTTCTGCAACTGGTGCAGCTTCAACTACTGGAGCAGCTTCAACAACTGGTGCTACTTCTGCAACTGGTTCTGCTTTTTGTGCATTATCTTTATTTTCTAACGCACCTAATACACGTTGAATTGGAGCTTGTAATAATCCAATCAATTCACCGATTAATTCATTCTTAGTTTTGATTTGCGTTAATGCTTTCAATTGGTTATCACCAACAAATACATCACCATTGATAAACGCAGCTTTTAATACTGGTTTTTCTTTGTTGTTTGCCTTACGAAAACCACTCAAAATAACCGCTGGTTCTTTTGGATTTTCGCTAAACATTAATGCAGTTACTTTATGCAAAGAATCGAATACGCCTGCATATTTTTCAGCATCCAAACTTTCTAATGCTTTTTTGATAAGCGTGTTTTTAGCTACTTTCATTTCAACTTGCTTGTCGAAACAAACGCTACGTAATTTACCTACCTGAGCAACAGTTAAACTTTCTGTGTCGGTAATGTAAAAGTTATTGTATTGAGAGAATTTACCTTTCAGCAATTCTATTACCTCATTTTTTTCTTGTTTTGTCATAACAAATATTTTTACCCTGGGCCTTTAACCCAAGCGGTTGAGATTTAGTTTAGAACAGATTTTGTGTCTACCATAATGCCTGGGCTCATTGAGCTCGCCATGCTTACACCTCTTAGGTACAAACCTTTTGAAGTGGCTGGTTTTAATTTAATGATTGCGTTGATAAATTCTTGGCAATTTTCAGCAATTTTTTCAGGTGCAAAACTTACACGTCCGATTGATGCATGAATAATACCTACTTTATCCACTTTGAAGGCGATTTTACCACCTTTCAAATCTTTAACAGCACCAGCAACATCATTTGTTACCGTTCCTGTTTTTGGATTTGGCATTAAGTTACGAGGACCTAACACTTTACCCAATTTACCAATTTTAGGCATGACAGCTGGTGTAGCAACGATAACGTCGATATCTGTCCAACCGCTTTCTATTTTTGTGATAAATTCGTCTAATCCAACATAATCAGCACCTGCAGCATTTGCTTCTGCTTCTTTATCTGGTGTACACAAAACCAAAACTTTTTTAGTTTTACCAGTACCGTGAGGTAAAGAAACCGTTCCACGAATGGCTTGGTCTGCTTTTTTAGGATCAACGCCCAACTTAACGTGTACGTCTACTGAGCTATCGAATTTTGTAGTGTTTATTTCTTTAACTAAAGAGGATGCTTCCTTAAGCGTGTAAGCTTTGTCGGCGTCAACCTTAGCATTGGCTATTTTTCTTTTTTTAGTAATCATTGTTAAAAAAATTTATATCCGGTGTTTAATCCGAATGGTTGACGATTTAGTTATTTTCCCAAGGAGCTGTACCTTCTACGTTTAAGCCCATGCTGCGTGCAGTTCCTGCAACCATGCTCATTGCGCTTTTTAACGTAAATGCGTTTAGATCAGCCATTTTATCTTTAGCGATTTCTTCAATTTGCGCCCAAGTAACTTTACCAACCTTTACACGGTTTGGTTCTTTACTTCCGCTAGTAATCTTAGCTGCATCCATAAGTTGTACTGGAGCTGGAGCAGTTTTGATTTCAAAATCAAAAGATTTGTCTGCGTAAACAGTAATTAATACAGGTAATACTTTTCCTGGTTTGTCTTGGGTTCTCGCATTGAATTGCTTACAGAACTCCATGATGTTCAAACCCTTCGAACCTAACGCGGGACCGATTGGCGGCGCTGGGTTGGCTTGTCCTCCTTTACATTGGAGCTTCACATAGCCGGTGATTTCTTTTGCCATTTTTTTAAATTTTTTGGTGATAACGTTTTAACAATTGCTAAAACTCCCAAATCCATCATTAGATAGATTCTTAATAATAAAGAACTGATTGGGGCGGCAAAGTTAATAAAATATTTAATAAAAAAAACATTGTTGGGGATTTTTTTTTGTTTTTTGTTTGGTGTTTATTGTTTGGTGCTTGGTGTTTGTTTAATGAAAAGCTTGTAAAGGAGCAAGGAACACAAAGGGGAGAAAACGTCCAACCTTTTGAACTTATTGAACCCATTGAACCTCTTGAACTTTACAAACTTATTAAACCAGCGAAGCAATTTAAACATTAATTATCTATCATTTAGAAAGTTTCTTACATGAAAAATCCCTCATAATTTTCATTACAAGGGATAAAATGATAATTTAAGCTTAAATAAATTTTATGCTATTTTCTCAACTTGCATATAATTCAATTCTACAGGAGTAGCACGTCCAAATATTTTTACTTGTACTTTGATTTTCTTTTTCTCGTCGTTTACTTCTTCGATAACACCATTGAAATCGTTGAATGGCCCGTCGATAATTTTGATGGTTTCGCCAATGATAAATGGTTCGCTCATGGTTACACTTCCAATGTCGCTCATCTCATCCATTTTGCCCAACATCTTATTTACTTCAGATTTTCTTAAGCTGATGATTTGTCCTTTTGAACCTTTACCATCAGTTAAGAAATGCATTACATTGCTTACATTACTGATGCTTTGTACAATATCATCTGGAAGAATTTGGCCACTAACTTCAATCATGATATATCCAGGGTAATAGTTCCTTTCGCGCATCACTTTTTTGCCATTGGCAACTTTATACACTTTTTCAACTGGTAAAAAAATCTGTTTAATGATTTTGTCCCAACCATTGCGAATAATGTCTTTATCTAAATATTCTTTTATTTTACGTTCCTTCCCACTAACAACCCTCAAAACGTACCATTTTGTTTCTTTTTCAGCAGGTGTAGGAACTGTATTTTCAATAGTTTGTATATCTTCCATGATTACTTAAATAGTGAGTAGATAAATTTCATTGATCCACTGGCGATAAAATCCATTCCGCCAACAATCAAAGTAATGAATAATGTTGCGCCAATTACAATCATTGTAGATTGTTGTAATTGCTCCCATTTTGGCCAGCTAACTTGCTCAACCAATTCTAGATATGATTCTTTTACAAAACTTGTGAACTTGTTCATATAAATCGTTTTATGTCGTTTATTGTTTTTTTCGTTTTCAAAAATATAACTTATAACTCAATAATTATACTTCAAACGCTAAAACAAAATTCAGCACGGGCACTAGGATTCGAACCCAGATCAAAGGTTTTGGAGACCCGTATGCTACCGTTGCACCATGCCCGTAGAAAGCAAAAGCTATCCTGATATGATTCAGGACAGCTTTTGAATTTATTTTTTAAAGATAGTTATTATCTTTTAAGTTTTTGGTAATTACAAAAAACTATTTAATGATTTCTGTAACCTGTCCAGCTCCAACAGTACGTCCACCTTCACGAATCGCAAACTTCAAACCTTTTTCCATCGCGATTGGTTGAATCAATGTAACTGTAAGGTTAGTGTTATCACCAGGCATAATCATTTCTGTACCAGGATTCAAAGTTACTTCACCAGTAACGTCTGTAGTACGGAAATAAAACTGAGGACGATATTTGTTAAAGAATGGCGTATGACGTCCACCTTCTTCTTTGCTCAATACGTATACCTCACCTTTGAATTCAGTGTGTGGAGTAATTGAACCTGGCTTACAAAGAACCATACCACGACGGATTTGAGTCTTTTCAATACCACGTAACAATAAACCTGCGTTATCTCCAGCTTCACCTTCGTCCAATAATTTTTTAAACATCTCAACACCTGTAACTGTAGAAGTTAATGGTTTTTCCATCAAACCTACAATCTCAATACCTTCACCAACTTTGATACGACCTCTTTCGATACGACCAGTTGCAACTGTTCCACGACCAGTGATAGAGAATACGTCCTCAACACTCATCAAGAAAGGTAAGTCAACTAATCTTGGAGGCAATGGAATATAGCTATCAACAGCTGCCATTAACTCATCGATTTTTGCAACCCATTTTTCTTCACCAGCTAAAGCGCCAGTTGCAGAACCTTGGATAATTGGGGTGTTATCACCATCAAATCCATAAGAAGATAATAACTCACGTATTTCCATTTCAACTAATTCTAATAATTCTGGATCATCAACAAGATCAACCTTGTTCATGAAAACCACAATTTGAGGTACACCTACCTGACGAGCCAAAAGGATATGCTCTTTTGTTTGAGGCATTGGACCATCAGTAGCCGCAACTACTAAGATAGCTCCATCCATTTGAGCAGCACCAGTGATCATGTTTTTTACGTAATCGGCGTGACCTGGACAATCTACGTGTGCATAGTGACGAGTAGCAGTAGCATACTCAACGTGCGCTGTGTTAATCGTGATACCTCTTTCTTTTTCTTCAGGAGCACCATCGATATCGTCATAATTTTTTTTCTCCGCTAAACCTTTTTTTGACAAAACATCGGTTATAGCGGCTGTAAGTGTTGTTTTTCCATGATCTACGTGACCGATGGTTCCAACGTTAAGATGGGGTTTATCCCTCTTGAATGATTCTTTTGCCATTTTTTAAATTTTGTTTATTGTTTTGAAATTTTATTTAATCTGCATTTATAGTCGGCAAATAACTGACTTAATCTTTGTTATCTAAAGCAATTTTTTATTGCTTGAATACTTTTTTGAGCCATAGGTGAGAATCGAACTCACGACCCCTTCCCTACCAAGGAAGTGCTCTACCCCTGAGCTACCACGGCTTGCAGAGCATGACTGAAAAACCAAGAGCGGAAGACCGGGCTCGAACCGGCCACCTATAGCTTGGAAGGCTATCGCTCTACCAAATGAGCTACTTCCGCAATTTTCATTCAACTTTTGGTGATCATTATTTGAAGTTGCTTAAAACTTCAAACTTTTTAAAAGAACTGTGGGCAGTGGTGGATTCGAACCACCGAAGTCGAAAGACAGCGGATTTACAGTCCGCCCCATTTGGCCACTCTGGTAACTGCCCTTAAAAAAAATGAGCCGAGGAAGGGAGTCGAACCCACGACCTGCTGATTACAAATCAGCTGCTCTACCAACTGAGCTACCTCGGCATTTTTCATTTTAAGCAAATCTAGTTTTAGCAATGGCCTTTGATGAAACAATGTCACATCTCCCTACCTTTCGCAACCAACTGTATTTTAAGAACTCTTCCTTTTAATCGAGATTTTTATCGTTCTCTTTTTTAAGGAAGGCAAAGGTAAGAGAAAATGATTAATAGCAAAAAATCTTTTCAACTTTTTTTAAAAAAAATCAAAAAAAAATCTTTCCTCTCGGAAAGACCTTTTTTTAAATTGATTTTTTTATGGTTAATTTTTATCTTTTTGCTTCTTAATTTGGTTCACAATTGAATCCATTGCCATTTCAAAACTCTCTTCAAATGATTTGCAGGATTGCTTTACAAAGAATTCACGCTTTGGAATAGCTACTTTTATCTCTACAATTTTATCTTTTATTTTATGTACAATGTTGTCTAGTTTCAAATAAATATTCACATTTATAATCTGATCATGAAATTGATTTAATTTTTGAATTTTTTGCTCAATGTGATTTTTCAATTTGACGTCTGCATCAAAATGAACAGTTTGAATGTTTAAGTTCATACGATAGATTTTTTAATGATTAAATTGATTTAAGGCTTTATAATTCCACCTAAAGCTTTCAGTGTATAATTTACTTCATTAAACGGAACTATTCAAATAAAATTACTTTTTTGGCAAAAAATTATTTGTTACGCTTTTGGATGCGCCTGCTTATAGATATCTTTTAGCTTTTCAATTGTATTGTGTGTGTAGATTTGGGTGGCAGCCAAACTGCTATGTCCCAATAATTCTTTTATTGCATTTAAATCCGCGCCATTGTTACTTAAATGCGTTGCAAACGTATGTCTTAAAACATGCGGACTTCTTTTTTGAATCGTTGTAATTAATGACAAATTCTTTTTTACTGCATTGTACACCCATTTGGCATACAACTTCTTGCCATTCTCCCTAACGAGTAAGCATTCTACATCTGGATTTTCTATTTGCGCTGCTTTGGCTTTTTGATATTCCATAATTTCAGTCAACAAATCTTTGCCTATTGGAATAATGCGCTCTTTATTCCCTTTTCCCAATACTTTTATGGTAGCATTATACTTATCAATTGCCGCGTTTTTTAACCCTATCAATTCTGCCTGCCGTATTCCTGTGTGATATAGAATCATCAATACCAAATGCTCCGTTTTCCCATTCCAATCTTCTTCAAATGTTACGTTTGAAAACAGCGTATCGGTATCCCTTTTGTCTACAAACTCCGGCAATCTTTTATTTTGCTTTGGCGTAACAATTGTAGCCATTGGGCTGGTTTCGATTTCACCTTGACGAAGTAAATATTTGAAAAACGTTTTTAATGTTGATATTTTTCGATTGATTGTTTTAGAACTCTGATTATTCATCTTAAGCTCTGCCAACCAAGATCTTACCAATCCAGACTTGATGGATTTAACTTGCTGTTCGTTAAATTGAGTTTGTAAATAATCGAAGAAATCAGTTAGGTCAGTATTATAGGATGTAATGGTGTGTTGCGCGTAACGCTTTTGAAATTTTAGATAATCTAAAAAATTACTGATATATAGTTGGGGCGTATTATCCATAAAAAATCCGATGAACGAAGTTAATTAAAACTATGTCCATCGGAAAATATATTAAATGAGTGAAAAATTATTAATCGAATTTCCCAGCTGCCATTTGTTGCTTGTATACTGCTTTCAAAACTTCTGTTCTACGTTTGATAGAAGGCTTAGTAAAACATTGTCTTTCTCTTAAATGCAATAAAACACGACTTTTCTCGAATTTTTTCTTATACTTTTTTAGAGCCTTGTCGATGTTTTCGCAATCTTTTGAGTCGATAATTAACATAATTGATATCCTTTATTTTTTTTAATGCTTGTTTTGTGGAGCGCAAATATAGAATTATAATTGAAAATAAAAAATTTGTTTTCAAGAAATTTACGAAATTAGCGCATGTTTACAGGAATTATTGAAAATACAGGCATAATTAGCGACATTTCTACCCACGGAACCAACAAAACTTTTTGGATTCAATCCACGCTTTCCTCCGAATTAAAAGTAGACCAAAGCGTTTCTCACAACGGCGTTTGCCTAACTGTTGAAGCTATAAAAGAAAATAGTTACCAAGTAACGGCTATTTTAGAAACCCTTCAAAAAACAAATCTGAATCACTGGGTTTTAGGATCTGAAATAAATTTAGAGCGCTGTATGCTGATGAATGGTCGACTAGATGGACATATCGTTCAAGGCCACGTAGATTGTGCCGCAACTTGTATTTCTGTAATTGAAAAAGATGGCAGTTGGGAATACCAATTCCATTTCGATAAGCAATTCGCACATTTAGTTATAGAAAAGGGTTCCGTTTCAATAAACGGCATTAGCTTAACCTGCTTCGGAGTTACTGACAACACCTTTAAAGTTGCCATTATTCCATACACATATCTGCACACCAATATCAAACACATAAAGGCCGAAAGCCTTGTAAACATTGAATTTGATTTGATTGGAAAATATGTAAGCAGAATGGCTCAATTAAAATAAAAATTGATTTACACATAGAGCCTCATCACAAATTGACTCTCATTTTTGAACCATGCAATTTGAGATTAAATGCTTTTTCCTTTCATTGCTTCCGCAATTGCCATATCCATTATTCTTTCGGCATAAGGTCTTGAAATTGAATTCAGTACTTCGGTTTTTTCTTGGACCAGATTTTTATCATCCATAGTTATTGCCAATTGTAAAGCCTGCATTGCATTTGCCGTATCAATCATCTCTGCCTGTGTTAAAAATTGGCTGTTTTTTTGTAGAAATTGTTCTGTTGTTTTTAAAAGTTGTTCGCCTTCTGTTTTGGCTTCTGCTAGCGCTCTAAGCACTATATCCTCTTTTGCATGAACCATAGAATCTAAAAGCATTTGCTCAACAGTGGCATCATCTAAATTCAACCTTGGCTTTACTTCGATTGTTTGAGACACCCCACTTCGTAATTCTTTTGCCGTTACCACCAAAATCCCGTCTGCATTTATTAAAAACCCAACTTCTACTTTTGGCAACCCTGCTGGCATACCTGGGATATTTTTCAGATTAAATTCAGCAAGTTTTCTGTTGTCTTTTACCAGATCTCTTTCCCCTTGATACACACTTATTCGCATAGAACCCTGACCATCAATTTGAGTGGTGTACTGTCTTGCTGCTTTCGAAGGTATTTTCGCATTTCTTGGTATCAACACATCCATCAAACCACCAGCGGTTTCTATACCTAAGCTCAATGGTGTGATGTCGAGCAACAAAACATCTTTATTATTTCCTGCTAAAACATCGGCTTGTAAAGCAGCGCCAAGCGCCACCACTTCATCTGGATTAACGGAATCATTAACCGTTTTACCAAAAAAATCGCCAACCATTTTTTTTACCAAGGGAACCCTTGTACTTCCGCCAACCATGACAACATTGTTGATATCCGATTTCTTCAACCCTGCATCCAAAAAAGCTTGTTTACAACAAGATATTGTGCGTTCAATCATTGGCGTTATCAACTGTTCAAAATCAATTAACGACAAGCTTAAAGTCCACTTATCAATCAAGCCAGAAAATAAATCTGATTGTGTTAGTTGTTTTTTCGCCTCCTCTGCTTTCAATCTAAACATTTGCATCATTGACTTATCGGATGCTAATATTTTTTCATCAACACCCAATTGAGTAATCCAATGTTGAACAATCATAGCATCTATATCATCTCCCCCCAAATGCGTATCTCCGTTGGTAGAAAGCACTTCAAAAATGCCATTTGAAATAGATAAAATTGAAATATCAAATGTGCCACCTCCTAAATCATAAACAGCAACGGTTTCATTATTTTCAACGGATGCATTTTGCAAGCCAATACCGTATGCTAAACTCGCAGCCGTTGGTTCATTGATAATCCTCAACACCTCTAGTCCGGCTAGTTTTCCAGCATCTCTAGTTGCTTGTCTTTGCTCATCATTAAAATATGCAGGGACCGTAATTACCGCTTTATTAACAGGTGTTTTTAAAATATGTTCAGCTCTTTCTTTTAAAGATTTTAAGATAAGCGAAGAAAGTTCGGTGGGTGTGTAAAACAAATCACCCATTTGTATTTTTACGACTGCAGATTCGTTTGCATCTGCAACATATTTGTAGCTGATTAAATCTTTTAATGCTGTTGCTTCCTGATAACTTTTACCCATCAATCTTTTTACTGAAAAAACCGTTCGCTCCGGATCTAGCTCCAATTGTGATTTCGCCAAATCCCCTACCGTTATTTGCCCGTTTTTTTCAAAATGAATTACAGATGGAACGATTGAACTTCCGTTAAACTCTTTTAAAACGATTGGCTTTTTTGTTTCAGGATGTACAATGGCAATCAAACTATTTGTTGTTCCTAAATCTATTCCCACAATTATTTCATCTTTCTGCAAACTTCCTGTTGAAAGATTTATACCAATTTTAGCCATGAATTTTTTAATGGTAAAGATATTAATATTACCCGATTGATACGAGGTTGTTGGGAATGAACTTATTGAATTATAACAGGAATTACTGTTTGTATATTATTGGGTCCATCAACCTTTAAAAAATAAATACCTGAATGAATGATTTCTTTTACTGAAAGCTTAAAGCTTTTATTGACATCCGTTAGTAAATATTCAGCAGATTTTATTTGTTGACCTTTCGCATCCAAAATATGTACAACATATTTCCCTTTGGGTTGATCAGTAAAGTAAAGTTTGATTAATTTATCTTCAACCGGATTTGGCGAAACATACATTTTATTTATGACCACAGATTTTGAAATCCTTACAATGTTGCTGTTTGATTTCGACCCGTCAAAATCAACGGATTTTACACGATAAAACACATCATCAGAACCAACCAACGAATCTATGAATTGATAACTTCCTGATTGACCATTATTAAATGCGGCAGCTATATTCCCCATTAAAATAAAGAATCTCCCATCAATACTTTTTTCAATTTCGTAATTAGATACGTTGATTTCATTTTCAACTTTCCAATTTACTTTATTGATGTTTTTTGAAACGTTTTCAGCAGTTATTGATGTGAATTTCACTGGCACAGTTTGCATCGGCTTAAACATTAAATAAAAGCGATTAGGGTTCGACGATAGTACATCACTTGTTACAGCGAATTGAATCAAATTGGCATCATTAAGCAACAGCATTTGTTGAACGCCAGTGTATCTGTCTACCAGAAAAGGTTTCAATATGTTATCATCAAAATTTTCAAATTTTATGGATAGATTATAATAGAGATTTTTCAGTTGATTTAATTTATAAAAAATAGTGTCTACAAGTTGTGGTAAAGCTCTTTTTTCTGCTGTAAGTGTTGAATTATTTTGCAATATTGCCAAACCTTCTGAACTGCCTAATAATAATTTTGAAGCATCCGAGTAATTCAATTCATTTTGATACGATTCATCAAACAATGAAACAACACCATCCAATAATACAGATCCTTCATTTGTTTCACGATTTAAATTCACGAATATCTTTTTTACGGATTCAACTGCTGTTCTAGTAACAATAGCATCATTTTTTACTTTACAGTTTTCATTAAACGACAACGTCCCATCACCCAAAGCGCTATCTGCTTTTACAAAAAACGCTTGTCCGGATTGAATATTTATATTTTGATTCAAAGCGTTATAATAACTTGAAGGATTGGCATCCGCAGGAACTGCAATATACCCATCTCCTACTCTAACTAAAGTTCTATATCCTCCACCATAATAAGTTGGCGTTAAATTGGGATCCCAAACATAATATACATCTTGCACACCACCTGTACGAGTAAGTTTACTGATGTCTATTGCAGAGGCATATGGATTTCCAACCGATTCAAACTTATTCGCAGCAACTGAAATTGTAGGTGGCGGATTGATTGGCTGATATATAATGCCCGAAGTTCTTAACGTAGTTGCTGTAGCTGCTTGATTATATGCAGTAACAGAACGATCTCCTCGAACAAATAACGAATAACCTTTTGGGTTGTTGATGCTGTTAAAAGTGGATGAAACCCCCTCCCAAATATTTGTAGATGAATTATATGTTTTTATTGTAGCGCCATTAGGAGAATAAAAATCAAATCCCAAACTTGGCGTTATGGCATTAGACAAATTACTTACTAGTGTAGTGCCATATCCTGGTTTCGCATTTACCAATCTGGCGTTCCCTTCTTGCCATGCAGCTTTTATGGTTTGCCCTGCTGTTGGTGTTGATAATAAATGCCATGCTTTAAAATGATTGGGCACATATCTTTCAACAGTGACGTTACCTATAATTTTATTTCCCGAATAAACCCCTGAATTTATACCATCGGATGTCATATCCGAAATGTTTCCAGTTTTAAAAGAATCAGAAACGATTGTAACATTATTGTTGGTATTAAACGTACAATTGCTTTTTCCAAATGACAAATCCCCCAATATTTTCAATGTGTCATTTGCACCAATTATTGACACCAAAATACTATTGCTTATTTTTAAATTTTTGATTTTGTTTTTATAGAATTTACTTGGTGTAATTGTTTGAGCTGTTGCGGTTCCATTTAAATTGACTGTACCATTTATGGCATTGATTGTACCTGAATTGGTGATTGAGCCCGAAATATTTAAAGTTTGATTATTTAAAACAAGCGTTGCACCAGAACTTACAACAAGATTATTGCAATTGGCATCAGCACTAGAAACTATTGGATAATTTGTTGAGCCCGAAGGAATGTTGACATTTGCCGTATTTAAGGGAACGCCACCGCACCAGTTAATACTATCATTCCAATTTTGATTTAATCCCAACCAAGAACCTGTTTCTGTAATTTTATGTCTACCTGAAACCTTTGAGCCTACAGGCAGACCGCAACTTCCATTAACGACGCAGTAGTAATATTGGGTATTTACCACATTGGTTGGAGGTGACAGTATTGATGATGTAGCTCCCGAGATCATTGTACCCGTTTGATTTGAGGAATCATTATTTGCATACCATTGATAAGAAAGATTAAACCCATTCGCAATCACGCTTAATGGGTTAGCTTCGTAATTCTGACAAATTTGCTGCCTGTTAATACTGGGTTGTGTGGAAATAGAAGTTTGTGGTTTTACATTTATAGCTCCATTTACGATTGAGGTAATACAGCCTCCTAACAAATTAATGGCATAATTATTTTCTTTTACTACAGAAGTCGTTCCAGACAAGGTAATCACGTTATTTGTAAAGCTTGCGGTTACGCCAAGAGGCAATGAATCTGCTTGTAAATTTGAAATGCCAAAAACGGAATACGTTATGGGCAAAATTGACGATCCAATGCAAATATTTTGAACATCTGATCCAGTTCCAGATGTTAATTGAACGGTATTTTGAGGTAAAATGGAGATTGAATATGGAGCACTAATAGCTTGTGGATTAGAGGATACAATTCGAATCATATACCTTTTACTAAATAATGCATTTGAAGAAATGGTAGCATTGATGGTTCCACTAGAAATAGCATTTAACGATCCAATTATTTGAGGGTTTTCAAAACTGCCTGCAGTATCACTGATTTGAACAGTAAAAATATTATCATTTGCAAAATTATCACATCCTGTTTTAAAACAAATTGGCAGATCATTTCCCTGACAATTATTTCTTTTTGCTGAATCAATTTGTATCAAATATTTTGAAGGGGTATATACCCAAAGGTCATTTGTGCTTCCATTATTGTCTATCCCTGAAATAACAAAAGCTTTGTTTCCTAGTGAAAGTCCAATTGAACCTCTACGAGCAGATCCAGTAAAATTATTAATCTGTCGCCAAGTATCTGTTTGTTGATTGTATTCGAAAAAATCGTTTCTATTGGAATTTAAATAACCAAGTCCAATATAACCTTTATTTTGAATAGCGAATGCAGTGGGCAATTGTCGAGCCGAGCCCAAGCAACTTGACTTTTGTGACCAAGTATTTAGTTGTGGATTGTATTCCCAAAAATCTTTTTTGTAAGAACCATTTGAAATGCCAAAACCAAAATACCCTTTATTGTTTATCGTTAACCCAATTGCTGCATTTCTTGAGCCGCCTGGAAAATCGGTTTTTCTTGACCAAGTATTGTTGGATTGGTCATAAGCCCAAAAGTCGCTTAAAAAATCACCCACATTACTTTTTCCCAAGCCTACATAACCAATTCCGCCAATGACAAAAGCAGATGCAAGCGTTCTGCCTACACCTCCGATATTTGCTTTTTGCGACCAAGTATTTAATTGTGGATCATATTCCCATAAATCTGCTTGACCATTTCCAGCACACACATATCCTTTATTCCCAATACTAAAAGCAACAGATGCCGATTTTATAATTGGTAAATTTTGTTTTCTTGTCCAAATATTTGTTGGTGGATTATATTCCCAAAAATCGTTTGTGGCATAACTCCCATTCACACCTGTTCCGAAATACAATTTATTTTCAATCGCAAACCCTACTCCATAACTTTTGGCAATAGTACCCGCATCAGCCCTTCGGACCCATGAATCTAAAATTTGATTTTCTATTGGAACATTAATTGAGTTCAAACTAATAACAGTTGGACTGTTTGAAACAACCCTGATTTTGTAATTCCCAGATGGAGATAAATTACTCGGCAATTGCACTTCCATATTACCCGAAACATTGCTTGAAGCACTTCCAATTAATATTGGCGAATTAAATTGTCCACTTGAATCACTTAGTTGAGCATTAAAAACATTTCCACTTAAAAAAGAACCTGTTATTGTATAGTTTATGGAAACAATCCCATCACTACAAAAAAAAGCATTACTAGATGATATTTGTATTGACTGAGCATGGCCTGTTCCATTTATTGAAAGAATGAAAAAAAATAAAGCCAGTAAATATTTAGCAATGCCCATTTTAAAAAATAAATTATCAAAGCAACTTATTGTCGCTAATTCATGCCCAATAGAATTAAATCCATTGTTTTAAAAAAGTCATTTTCTTGAGGTACTGATTGTATTTTTTTTGAATCTTTTAGAATATGCACAAAAGCTCAAAAAATTGAAAAGTTTTACTTTTTTTAAAAGTAAGCTAAGATAAATGATAATAAATAAAAATCAATGAAATTGAACTGATTAAAAAACAAATTCATGATTAGATAATGTAGAACAAGAAAAACGTCTATTTTATTAGAAATAATTTAAATAACTACAATTAACGCATTAAATAAATCTTACCATATCCTTTATTGAAAAACTTGTCGGTGTTATCGTCTGCACTTTTATATTTTTCTAGTGATTTGTTATGGTGATTTGTTAGCACTCTATAAATATAAACCCCATTTCCAAGTGGTTGACCATACATATCAGAACCATCCCATTTATAAGAAGTTATATTTCTTCCAATATGAATTTCCCCTAAATCTTCTTTAGTAATTTCTTTTACTATTTTGCCAGTTATGGTTAAAATTTGAATTCTTATATTTTGCGGAACTTCACTGCCAGTCAATGTAAATACAAAAGCAGTTGATGTGGTAAATGGATTTGGATAGTTGAGCAAATTTGAAATCATTTGTTTGTTTATCACCGAGAACACCACTCGATATTCCAAATCCCCTGCAGCATTCCCTACAACATCTTTACCCGTTACAATTAATTCATATTCGCCATCTTCTGGCAAATAAGGATTAAATTCAATGCTGGCCTCATTTACACCAGAACTGATATCAGCAGGTATAAACATCATCGTATCTCCAAATGAAAACGTATGTAATGATTGATCTGGATATCTTAACTGCAATTTTATTAATGAGGTGTCCTTCAATTCCATAAAACGACTCTCATCCTTAAGCTTTATTAATATTTGTGGCTTACTTGATACGATATCTTTGTT
>CANFUJ010000045.1 GCA_947450165.1 Chitinophagaceae bacterium | reverse complement strand
TCCCGACAATACTTCCAAAATGACAATCCAAATCCGGGTTGTCATTTTTTGTTTCAGATAAAACCCTTGCCTGTACTGCAATTTCGCGGAATAAGGTATTAACTCTAATAGTTCGAACTGTATCGTTTTTCTTATCATACAACATTCCTTCCGGAATACTCAAAATTAAATTATTATTTGTATCTTTATTGTCAGTTTAAAACTGACAAAACAACTATGAAAGATAAGTTAATATCAAAACAATCAAATGAACTGCTTACCTACTTTAATGGTAAGAACCAGGTTTGCTTTGACAATAATCAAGCATATCAGGCACTGCCAAACTCCAAAACCAATACCGTGCGTGAGTTGTTGAGTGATATGTCGAAGAGAGGCTTGTTGATGCGTGTTAAAGAAGGTGTTTTCTATATTATTCCATATGAAGCCGAGCCAAGTAAGTTTATGCCTGACTGGCATTTATTAGCCGAACATTTAGTAAACAATGCAAAATATTATATCGGTTATTATTCAGCATTACAGATTCATAATCTGATAACACAACCATCACTGAAAGAACAAATAGTGGTGTCAAAGCAAATAAAACCCGCAGAGTTGAACATTAAAAATGTCTCTTTTCAATTTGTGTATCACAACACAACACATTTTTTTGGATCGAAGAAAATATGGATAGATAGTTTTAATAAAGTGCTTTGTTCTGATTTGGAAAAGACGATTGTTGATTGTTTGTTTAAAGCCGAATATGCTGGAGGGATTGTTGAGGTGGCAAAAGCTATTTATGCATCCAAGACAAAAATCAACTTTGATAAACTTTTAGAATACACAATAAAATTTGGCTCACAGGCTGTAATAAAGAGATTGGGTTTTTTATTGGAATTATTGAAAATAGAAAATCCAATCATAGAAAAACTACAAAAAATAAAAACAGCATCTTATGTCGTGCTCGACACAGAACTGCCTAAAGAAGGAAAAAGAAATGCTCGTTGGAGTGTACAAAAAAACATAGATACAGATACCATACTAAATGTCATCATTACATGATAAAACCATCCGAAATACAGCAAAAGGCAAGAAATGCCGAAGTTCGTGACCAGCAAATTGAAAAAGATTATGTGCTTTCTTGGATATTAAAAGGAATTGCTCAACACAAATCTTTATCAAAATTAATCGTGTTTAAAGGCGGAACTGTTTTAAAGAAAATATATTTTGAAGACTACCGTTTTTCCGAAGACCTGGATTTTACATTGCTGGATAATAACACAACCAATGAACTCATATTTTCTTTATTCAGAGAAACATTTGCATATGTGAAAGAAGAAGCAAACATCCCTTTGGATATTATTGACAATAATGAGCATGAAGACGGCGGCATCAATTTTTACATCAGCTATGTAGGTCCACTCGGCGGACAAGGAAACAACAAAAGTGTAAAGGTAGATATATCCAGAAGTGAGCAGTTGGTTTTTGCACCCGTAATGAAAAGTGCGTTCATTGGTTATTCAGATATGGAAGACCATCAATTATTGTGTTATCCGCTTGAAGAAGTATTGGTTGAAAAAATGCGTTCTGTAATGCAAAGGATGCAGGCGCGAGACTATTATGACATTTGGTATTTACTGGAACAACACGGAATGGATATTGATTTTTACAACGCGGAGTTCAAAACAAAATGCAGCAGCAAAAATTTAAATGCGGTTGATTTTCACAAAAAGATGACAGAAAGAATCCCTCAATATAAGGCAAGATGGAAAAGTTCGTTACAGGACCAGATAAAAGAATTGCCAGATTTTGAACAAGTAGAAAGAGAAGTACAAAGACACTTGAAAAAATTAAAAATCTAACATAGAAAAATAAGTAAAAACTATGGTCGGCATTTTTATTTTGTATAATTCATAAAAATTAAATTCTGAGTAAGGTAATAAATATATTACTTTTGAAAAGTGAAATCAAATGAATTAATCAGAATGCTGCAAAAAGATGGATGTTTTGTAATCAGGCAAAGCGGCAGTCACATGATTATGCAACACCCTACTAAAAAAGGACAAATCGTTTGTCCTAATCATGGAAGCCGTGAAATGCCTTTAACGAATTACATTTTAGAAGACAATGCTTATTAAGGCATTCTATGTGACAAAAAATAATAAATATTCACACATAAAATTGGTAAAGGATTGGAGAAAAAAATTAAGAAAGACGCAGGAATCTAAAAAAAAAATTATGAAAATTGAAATGATTGTAGAACGCACAAAAACTGGATATTCTGCTTACTCAGAAAAGTATCCTGTCTTTACTGTTGGAAAAACATTACAAGAGCTTAAAACAAACATGCTTGAAGCATTAAATCTTCATTTTGAAGCAAAAGGAAAAATATTCACTGAAGCTGATTTGAAAATCACTTTGGATTTACCACAATTTTTTGAATTCTATAAAGTCATCAATGCAAAAGCACTTTCTGAAAGAATTGGAATGAATCAAAGTTTATTGGCTCAATATATAAAAGGAATCAAAAAGCCTTCTTCAAATCAAACTTTAAAAATTCTTCATGGTGTGCAACAAATTGGAAATGAATTGGCAGCTATTCGTTTTTTGTTGTAAGTCAAATCTTGCTACTAAAATCGAATTCACATCCTCCAAAATGTTCGAACTCCCGGTAATCATCCCGACAAAAAAGCCATCAATGAAAATTGATGGCTTTTTATATTAATTATATCAACAAGCAATTATCTTTCCTTCCATTTTCCCTCGAATCCAATAAAATCTTCCAAATGATAAACAGCATCTGAGTAAGCAAAAAGAATTGTTCTATCATTTACGATTGTGTATTTTTTTCTTTTGTCAATACTCAGCTTTTGTAATTCAGGAAAATATTTTAAAGGAATAATAAATAAACGTCCATCTTCCATTTTAATGCTAATCTTACCAGGTTGATTGAAGAGTAACTTTGCAATACAAATAGAAGTATTTTTTAGCGTAGTTTTCATTTTGTGGTGTTTGTTTATCTCAAAACATCAGAAATAACCATCCATTATTTAGAATGATACTGATCAAGCGTTTCGCCAATTGTATAGCCACCAATTAACAAAGGCAAAGTATCAGAAGCTGTTTCAAAAAAAGGTATTTCCCCTGTTTCAATTCCATGATCGAGTTCGGGTTTTGAAAGAAATTGCTTGGCCACATCAAGGTAAGTGCCATTTAATAAATGCCTGAATTCATGTTGAAAAATCACTGCTGCAAAACCATCCAATCTACCCGTTTGAATATTTCCTTTTTCATCTTTGCATGTATATTCAATCCATTCATAAGTGGCGACGTTTCCTCTTTTTTCGCCATTGGCACTTAAGCAACCATGCCAGAAATTTTTTCTAGTTGAGGATACTTTAGTAATAAAAGGATTGATGAATATTTGTTTTGGTACTGGACCTAAAACCTTATAACGTGGATTGTCAGATTTTGCTTCAATAATAAATATTTGTAGTCTTCTGCCTAATTGATTTGCAGCAATCCCAACCCCAGATTTGTTTTTCATTACAGAATACATTGTATCTATAAATGCATGCAGGATAGGCGTGTTAAATTCTTCTGTTTTAATCTCTCGAGGAGGTAGATATAATGCGTTCTTTTTTCTTCCGTCTTCATCAGCAGGAATTTGTTGAATCACATTTGATAATTGTTCTGGATTATTTAGTGTTAACGTTACATCCATAGTTTTACATGATTTTAAAGCCATTGAAGTTACTAGTGTTGAGATAATTATAAAATTTCTCATAAAGGTTGTTGTTAGATTTTTTTAAATTATTGCTCAATAAAATTTATCCCAATTCAAATGTTGTAATGCCATAAATATTATTAATTGGCGTATTTGGATCTTTACCATAATACATTCGGGCACATTCGAAAACATATTTCCCACCATATTTTTTTACCAATTCAACAGCTTCATTGTTTGTTGTTGGGATGTCAAGGTATACGGAATCATTTGGATATGCACTAAAACAAGATTTCAATAATTCATCTGCTATTTCCAGATTGTTTGCAAAAAGTGGCCCTATCTTATAACCTGTTTCAGCTTTTCTAATGACGGCATAACCTAAAATTTCGTTGTCTTTTTTATACCTAAAAGTTTTAGACTCTGGCATGTTCAACCATCCTTTTAAAAACTTAGCCCTTTCGCAACCAAAAAAGGCTGCATCGTATGCTACAATAGCTTCAAAATCATTTGATTCAATTGTATATATATCGTTTGAAAAACTTAATGCTTTACTTAAAAATTCATAACGTTCATCTCTATACGCGATATTGAATCCACCTTTGCTATAAAAAGGTTGCATGGCCAATACACCATCCATACCTATTGATGCATTTGGTTGAAGCCTGCTGATTAACATATCCCTTCTAAAATGCCATAACTTTCTTCCAATGCCATCGTTTCTATAATCACTATGAACGATAAACAATCCCATAAATCCATACGCACCATTATAAGAAATAATAGCGCCTCCAGCGATTAACTTATCTTCAAAAAAATACCCATAAAAACCATCTGGATCTGCATTCCAAAAAACTTTTGCATCATCTTTTCCAGGGTTCCAACCTTCTTGAGATGCCCAGCTCATCAAGGTTTCTAAATCTTGATATGCCAGTTTTTTTATTACTATATTTTCTAGATTCATTTTTATTTCACCAAAGATAGAATGGCTTGCATTTCGCTTTCTCTAACTTCTTCTTTTATTGTATTTAAAACAGTATTGTACGCAGATTCTGGTGCTACTGATTTGAATCCCGTTAAAACTTGTGCATTTTCATCAGGTCTTCTAGACGGCACTATGTATTTGAACCATAATAACAAAGTGTCAAAACTCATTTCTTGCATTATTTCAATTTGATGTTGCATCAATTCTTCATCTGTAAAATGTTTTTGCATTTCCAGCTCAAGTATTGAATCTTCTTCATTTATGTGCTCGAGGTAATGACTTTGAAAATTGCAAAAATCGAGATACAATTGATGCCCTTCATCATTGGTTTGTTTTCCATCAAGTGATAAAAAACGATCGAGTAAATTTTGTTCTAATTGGTCAATTGCTTCATGGTCTGAATAATAATTTTTAGTAAAGCCTGGATTTCTTTGTTCTAAAGGCGCAAGGATGAATTTATTTTCTGTAGCAGTATGGTCTTTTAAAAGATGAAATACTTCATTTGCTAACTCTTTCAGTAATGTTACGCTGCTTAAAGATGTATAATCTGTTTTTCCAGCTAATAATGCTAATTTTCCAAGCGCATTTCGCAAGCCTTTGTGTGGCGGATCTAATGATTTTAATCTATCCATTTTTTTTATTGTACTTAATGTCAATGATGAATAATGTACAAAATAATGTATTTTATTTTTTAGATAAAGTTTTATTATGTGCTGGATAATAGATAATGGATTCTAAACAACTGTATGTTCCAACCCCAAACAACAAACAACAAACAACAAACAACAAACAATCCAAACATTTTTTACTTATTTTGCAATATGCAACAATATTTAGATTTACTCAAACACATAAAAGAAAACGGAACGGATAAAAGCGACCGTACTGGAACAGGAACCCGTAGCGTATTTGGTCATCAAATGCGTTTTAATTTAGCAGAAGGTTTCCCTTTGGTTACTACAAAAAAAACACATCTAAAAAGCATCATTTATGAATTGCTTTGGTTTTTGAAAGGAGAAACGAATATTGCGTATCTCAAAGAAAACAACGTTTCTATTTGGGATGAATGGGCAGATGAAAATGGCGATTTGGGTCCGGTTTATGGTAAACAATGGCGGAGTTGGCAAGGAGCGGATGGGGTAGTAGTAGATCAAGTAAAAGAATTGATTCATACCATTAAAACCAATCCAGATAGTAGACGAATGATTATTAGTGCTTGGAATGTGGCAGATTTGCCCAAAATGAAATTGATGCCTTGTCATTGTTTGTTTCAGTTTTATGTAGCCGATGGAAAATTAAGTTGTCAATTGTATCAACGTAGTGCCGATGTGTTTTTAGGCGTTCCATTCAATATTGCTTCTTATGCGTTATTAACGATGATGATTGCTCAGGTTTGTGATTTGCAATATGGCGATTTCGTTCATTCATTTGGTGACGTACATCTTTACAACAATCATTTTGAACAAGCCGATTTACAATTGTCGCGCACTCCATTTCCTTTACCTCAAATGAAAATAAATCCTGAAGTAAAAGATATTTTTGATTTTAAATATGAAGATTTTCAGTTGGAAAATTATCAGAGTCATGCCGGGATAAAGGCGCCGGTGGCGGTGTAGAAGAGGTTGGGGAGGTTTGAGAAGTTTTTGAGGTTTGAGATATTTGGAAAGTTCAAAAGGTTCAATGGGTTCAATGCGTTCAAAAGGTTGGAAGTATTTTCCATTTTTTTCATGTCGCCCCGCTGTAGTTGGATGCTTATTCTTTGGATGATAAATTTCAACACCAAACACCAAACACCAAACACCAAACGTCAAAACTTATTCCTTATTTTTACTTTTTTATTCCTTATTTATTTTAAATGATATCTCTAATCGTAGCTGCTTCTGCCAACAACGCCATCGGTAAAAACAATCAACTGCTTTGGCATTTACCCAATGATTTAAAGTTTTTTAAAAACACCACATGGGGTGGAGTTGTGATCATGGGGAGAAAAACTTTCGAATCTGTAAATAAACCATTGCCTGGAAGAACCAATATTGTAATTACCTCTAAAGAAAATTGGCAATCTGAAAATGTGCTCGTTGCACATAGTTTGGAAGATGCGTTGAAATTGGCTACAGAACTATCTTTTAAAGAAATCTTTATTATTGGCGGCGGAGAAATTTATAAACAAAGCATGTCGATAGCCAATCGTGTTTACTTAACAAGAGTTCATACTGAAATAGATGGCGATACTTTTTTTCCTGAAATGAGCAATGAATGGGAATTGATTTCCAGCAAAGATTGTACATCAGATGAAAAAAATCTTTTTGATCACACATTCGAATTATGGGAAAGGAATCTAGATGCTTGATAACGCCAAACGCCAAACCCCAAACCCCAAACCCCAAACCCCAAACCCCAAACCCCAAACCCCAAACGTCTTGTATTCCCCCTTTACCATAGCAAAAAAATATCTTTCTTATTGGTTGAATGCATCCAATAAAAACGGCCATGGTGTACACTCTCCGTTTGTTTTTGATTTGATTATTCATGTGCTCAATGATCGAAAAAATGAACCCTGTTTTCAAGAGATTGAATCCATTAGGCAATCACTTAAAAAAAATCATGATTTTATAGAAGTAGAAGATTTTGGTGCAGGTTCAGCGGTTATAAAATCAAATGAAAGAAAAATTTCAAAGATTGCAAATTCATCTTTGAAGTCGCCAAGATACGCACAGCTTTTACATCGTTTAGTAAAATATTTTCGCCCAAAAAATATGGTTGAATTGGGTACTTCATTTGGCATTACATCTGCTTATTTGGCCAAAGGAAATTCTGATGCTCAATTGTATACTTTTGAAGGAGCTTCTTCGGTTTCTAAAATAGCAGAAAATAATTTTAAAAAATTAAGCATAAATAATGTTGAGTTGGTAACTGGAGATTTCGGAAAAACATTGCCGCCATTTCTTGAAAAAAAAATGCCCATTGATTTTGCTTTTGTAGATGGCAACCATCGCGAAAAACCAACGATTTCCTATTTTGAATCTATATTATCACATTGTAATGAACATTCCATTCTTGTTTTTGACGATATTCATTGGAGTGAAGAAATGGAAAACGCATGGAACTTTATAAAAAATAATCAGTCGGTAACGATGTCAGTTGATTTATTTTTTATAGGAATCGTGTTTTTTCGAAAAGATTTTAAAGAAAAGCAACATTTTGCAATTCAGTTTTAAATTTTCTTACCTTCGAGCCAATTAATTTTTATTATGATAATTGGAATACTTAAAGAACCATCCTTCGAAACCCGAACTTCACTATTACCAGAACACGCTGCTGTTCTGAAAAAAATGAACTTGGAAATGCTTATTGAAACTGGTGCAGGTGATTTGTCATTTGCAACGGATCAAAAATATGTGGAAGCAGGTGCAAGTGTAGGATCAAGATCAGAGGTTTTGCAAAAATCGGATGTGGTGTTATCTATTAATCCCATTTCTGATGCAGATTCTGTTGCTTGTTCTGGAAAAATAATCATAGGCTTTTTTCAGGCCTTGATAAATGCTGGGACTATAAACGATTGGGCAAAAAAAAATTGCACCGTATTTAGTATGGACATGTTGCCACGTACTACCCGCGCTCAAAGCATGGACGTGTTGAGTAGTCAGGCCAATATTGCTGGTTATAAAGCGGTATTGTTAGCAGCTAATTTATATCCGAAATATTTCCCCATGTTTATGACAGCTGCTGGTAGTATTGCGCCTGCAAAAATGTTGATTCTTGGCGCTGGTGTTGCTGGCTTACAAGCTATCGCAACAGGAAAGAGATTAGGCGCTGTGATTGAAGTGTTTGATACCCGCCCAGCAGTAAAAGAAGAAGTAATGAGTTTGGGTGCAAAATTTGTAGAGGTTGAAGGTGCGGCAGATGCGTCTAAGGCTGGGGGTTATGCCGTAGAACAAACAGAAGAATTTTTACAAAGACAAAAAGCAAAAATCGCGGAAAGCGTTGCTAAAGCTGATATCGTAATCACAACTGCACAAATACCGGGTAAAAAAGCGCCTATTTTAATTACAAAAGAAATGATTGCTGCCATGAAAAATGGTTCTGTAATTATTGATTTAGCTGCCGTTACCGGCGGAAATACAGATTATACAAAAAATGATGAAACCGTTGTGGTTAATGGGGTTTCTATTGTAGGAAATTCTAAATTACCAGGTTCAATGCCAAGTGATGCAAGTAAATTATACGGAAAAAACATCTTGAATTTCTTACAACTTATCGTTACAAAAGAAGGGAACTTAAACCTCAATTTTGAAGATGATTTGGTGTTGGGAACATGCGTTGCAAATAAAGGTGAAATCACCAACGAAAGAGTTAAACAGCTGATTTAAAAAAATGGAAAGTTTAAAAATGACTTTCAACCATTAAACAATTAAACCAGCAAAGCGAATTAAACCATTAAACTTACAGAAATGAATCAAGTATTGAATTTTATAACATCCAAACAAGAAATTATTTACACCGTTATCCTTATGATTTTTGTTGGAATCGAAATCATTGAAAAAGTACCAAGCGTTTTACACACGCCTTTGATGAGTGGTGCAAATGCCATTCACGGGGTTGTAATCATTGGTGCAATCATCGTAATGGGTAAAGCAGAACAAGACAATTACCTCGCACTTGCATTGGGCTTCATAGCAGTTTTGCTCGGTACTTTAAATGTGGTGGGTGGTTTTGTAGTTACAGACAGAATGCTCGAAATGTTTAAAAAGAAAAAGTAATTCATTCTTTTCATTTTTTCACTTTTTAATTTTCACTTATTAATTTTTACTTTCAACTTACACATAAATGAATCAACACTTACTTACCATTTGTTATCTAATAGGATCTATCACTTTTATTTTAGGGTTAAAAATGTTGTCGAATCCAGCATCTGCGAGAAAAGGAAACTTACTTGCTGCAGGAGGTATGTCAATTGCCATCTTTGGAACCATTTTCTTGTTTAGTTATGATGAAAATGGAACGACACATTATTTGGGCAATTACATCTGGATATTTGCCGCATTAATTATTGGCGCAATCGTTGGAACCTTAGCGGCTAAAAAAGTACAAATGACAGCCATGCCTGAAATGGTGAGTTTGTTTAATGGAATGGGAGGTGCTTGTGCTGCGTTGATTTCTATTGTTGAATTCAATCATTTAAGTAAAGAATTGGACGCAACTCCACCAGCTGAAATAATTCAAAAGATCCAAGAGGTTCAACCAACCGTTTTAATAATAGTACTTGGATTAATTATTGGATCTGTTTCATTTGCAGGTTCGATGATTGCTTGGGGGAAATTAAATGGTAAAGTAAAAGATTTCAGTTTTACTGGTCAGAATATTTTAAACATGGTTGTTCTTGCAGCAGCATTGGGTTTGGCGGTGTATATGATTTTTAATCCACAACAACACATGTTGCTTTATGCCATTCTTGGATTGTCGTTGTTTTATGGTATTTTCTTTGTAATGCCAATTGGTGGTGCAGATATGCCTGTAGTAATTTCATTATTAAATTCATTCACTGGTGTGGCTGCGGCTTGCGGTGGATTTTTATACGACAATAAAGTAATGTTAACAGGCGGTATTTTAGTAGGCGCAGCGGGAACTTTACTTACCATCTTGATGTGTAAAGCCATGAATCGTTCATTGAAAAATGTGTTGATTGGTTCATTTGGTGGAAATAAGAAAGGCGTTGCAGGCGTTGCAGGTGCACAAGGCGAACATAAAGAAATCAGTTTGAGTGATGCGGCTATGGTGATGAGTTATGCCAACAAAGTGCTTATCGTTCCAGGGTATGGATTGGCTGTGGCACAAGCACAACATACTTGCCATGAGCTTGAAAAAATACTTACAGAAAAAGGTGTAGAAGTTAAATATGCCATTCATCCTGTTGCTGGTCGTATGCCAGGCCACATGAACGTTTTATTGGCTGAAGCAGATGTTAGTTATGATATTTTAATGGAAATGGAACAAGCTAATGACGAGTTCCCAACTACGGATGTAGTATTGATTTTAGGAGCTAATGATGTGGTTAATCCTGCTGCAAAATCAGATCCAGCTTCACCAATATATGGCATGCCAATCCTTGATGTAGAGCAAGCTAAAACAGTGATCGTAAACAAGAGAAGTATGAAGCCAGGTTATGCAGGTATTGAAAACGATTTGTTCTTCAGACCAAAAACCTCAATGCTTTTTGGAGATGCCAAAAAAGTATTGCAAGACTTGTGCACCGAAATTAAAAATGCGTAATCACTTAATGCAATAAATATTTGCCACACGCACTTCCAATAGAATTGCTGGATTCATTACAACACATCAAAGGCTTTGATGAAGCTGCTTTTATTGCAGCGCATACTATAGAAAATCAAATCACTTCAATTCGTGTAAACCCTGCGAAACCGTCTAATTCGGTTATTGATAATTTGTTGTCTGCAGAAAAAATTCCTTGGTGTACCAATGGCTATTATTTACATGAACGTCCTTCGTTTACTTTAGATCCTCATTTTCATGCGGGCGCTTATTATGTTCAGGAAGCAAGCAGCATGTTTTTGGAAACGGTAATGAAACAAACCATAGATTTAAATACATCTTTAAAAGTATTGGATTTATGTGCAGCGCCTGGTGGAAAATCAACTTTAATTCAATCGCTAATTTCAGAAGATAGTTTTTTAGTTAGTAATGAAGTGATTAAAACAAGGGTAAATATTCTTGCTGAAAATATCACCAAATGGGGTGCTGCTAATGTAGTGGTTACCAATAATGATCCCAAAGATTTTCAACGACTTTCCAATTATTTTGATGTTATTGTTGTAGATGCACCTTGTAGCGGAAGTGGATTATTTAGGAAAGATAATGATGCTATTTCTGAATGGAGTATGGATAATGTGGCCTTGTGTAGTCAACGCCAGCAAAGGATTTTAGCAGATGTTTTATCTTCTTTAAAACCTGGAGGTGTGCTGATTTATTCAACTTGTTCTTACTCGGAAGTTGAAAACGAAAACATTGCAGAATGGCTTACAAAAGAAAATACATTTGAATCATGTAAAATAGATTTTCAAGAAAATTGGGGTATTGTAGAAACAGCAAAAAATGATGTTTACGGATATCGTTTTTATCCAGATAAAATTAAAGGCGAAGGATTTTTTATTGCAGCATTTAAAAAAAATGAAGATAGCAATGCGCAAAAATTAAAACAAAAACCGATCAATCAAAAATCAACCGTTTCAAAATCTCAGTTTGAATATTTATCAAAATGGATTAACCCAAAATTAGACATTGAATATTTCAATTGGAAAAACGAGGTGATCGCCATGCCTTATATTTTACTACAAGAAATGGCCAATCTTCAATCGGCATTGTACATCAAAAAAATTGGTGTAAACATGGGAAGTGCTATACGAAACGAATTGATTCCATCTCACGAATTGGCTGTCAGCACTATACTATCACCTAATATAGAAAAGATAAATTTACAATTAGAAGACGCTCTTCAATTTTTGAGGCATCAACATTTTGAGTTGACTGACACAAAGCCTGGATGGAAATTAATCGTGTATAATGAATTGCCATTGGGGTTTATCAAATCCATGGCGAATCGGTTTAACAATTATTATCCAAGAGAATGGCGAATTTTTAACAAGTAATCAACTATTTTTCCAATTTTTACAAGCAGTTTTGTAACTTTAAAAACCTTAACCAAATAAACCCATCAATAATGAAAGCGTTTTTATTTAGTTTACTTTTTTTGCCTCTTTTTGTTTGGTCACAAAAAACACATACTGTCGGTCCAAAAGAATCTATTTTTTCAATAGGTAGAATGTATGATGTTCACCCAAGAGAATTGGCTGAATACAATAATATTTCATTTGAAACTGGTGTAAAGATTGGACAAGTGTTAAACATCCCTAAGGTGAAAAAAATGGCACCTCTTCCAAAAACTGAAACGCCTGTTGAACAAAAATCTACACCAAAAGTTGAAGAAAAACCAACTGAAAAAGTGGAGACTAAAAAGACAACAACTTCAACTGCAGAAACTAAAGGGTCTCATCCTATTTACCATAAGGTTGAAAAGAAACAAACCCTTTATCAAATTAGTAAGTTATTTGAAAATGCTACAATAGAGAATTTGAAAAAATGGAATAACCTAACCTCTGATGGATTAAGTGAAGGTATGGAATTGATTGTGGGTTATTCAAATACATCAGCCAAAACAACAACGCCTCAAAAATCAACACAAACAGAAACAAAGCCAGTAGAGGAGACTAAAAAACCAGATGTTGCCAAAACAACTGTTCCCGAAAAGAAAGTAGAGCCAGTTACAGAAACGCAAACTGAAAAAGTGGAAGTGCCTGTTGTGAAATCTACTCCTGCAAAATCATCTTCAACTAAAGATTTTAATGGAGGGTTCTTTAAATCATCATTTAGTGAAAAAAATAAAAATTCTGATAATTTAGAAACAGGAAACGCGGGCATTTTCAAGAGTACAAGTGGTTGGGAAGATGGGAAATATTATTGCTTACATAACACCGCTCCTGCAGGAACAATTTTAAAAATCACACATCCTGTAAATCAAAAAACCATTTATGCAAAAGTGTTAGACGTAATTCCTGATTTACCTCAAAATAAAGGATTGGTTTTAAGACTTAGCAATTCTGCAGCAGAAGCTTTGGGCACTATGGATGAACAATTTGTAGTTTCAATAGCCTACTAAAATCATTTTAAGATGAATAGAATAATTATTGTAGCACTCGCTGTATTAAATGTGTTGCAAGTATCAGCACAACGTAAACCAATAAACGACGTATCTCCTGATCCTTCGGGAATAAAAGCCATTTCGGGCGATTGGTTTATTAATGGGAAAAAGAATTTTTCAACAAGTATAAAAGATCAACAACAAACCAATACATGCTGGTCCTTTTCCACCACATCACTTGTGGAAAGCGAGGCATACAAAAACAAATTGGGCGTTTTGGATTTAAGCGAAATGTATGTGGTAAGAAAAATTTATCTTGAAAAAGCATCCAATTATTTACTCAGACAAGGGAAAGCACAATTTAGTGAAGGTGGGCTTGGGCATGATGTCATTCATGCCATTTCAACATACGGAGCAATTACACAATCCGCTTATAATGGCTTAACAAATGGACAACAAACCCATCAACACGCTCAAATGTTTGCAGATTTAAAAAGATATGTAGACAGTACGTTGAAATCAAGGAAGCCTGCCATTTTTCAAGATTGGAAACCAGGATTTGAGCGCATTTTAGACCATTATTTGGGTGCACTTCCAAATCAGTTTTCTTATAACAATGTTAAGTATACGCCAACTGATTTTGCTTCAAAATTTTTGAAATTCAATGAGTCTGATTATGTAAACATCACTTCGTTTCAACATCATCCATACTATAAGCCATTTATAATTGAAGTGCCTGATAATTATAGCAATGGAGCTTATTATAATTTACCCTTGGATGAGATGATTCGTGTTGTAGAAACGGCTTTACAAAATGGGCATACTGTACTTTGGGATGCGGATGTAAGCAACAATGGATTTAATGGGAAAATTGGTCTGGGTATGCACCTCGCTCCGTCGGAAGAACTTGTTGAGCATATGAATCCAGATTTCAAAGAAGCCACTTGGAACGCCGATATTCGTCAACAATTATTTGAAAATTTTACTACTCAAGATGACCACTTGATGCATATTGTTGGGATCGAAAAAACCAAAGAAGGGAAAACATTTTTTATTGTAAAAAATTCTTGGGGAACTGATGGTGAATATAATGGTTATGTTCACGTTTCTGAAGCGTATTTTGCCATCAATACCATTAGTCTTGTGTTGCCTAAAGCAGCTATTAATCAGCCTTTGTTGCAAAAGCTTAAATTAGATAAATAAGAAATTGTTGGTTAGTTAATTAAAACGATATCCCCTTAAAAAATCAGAAATAGGCATTCGTTTTTTTCCTTCCAATTGTAAGTCGTTGATGATTAAAAATCCGTCAGCGCAACAAAATTTTAGATAATTTTTTCCATCAGTTTGATGCGTTCCTTTTTCTATTGAACTTGTATCACACAGTTCTATCTCTGCAGCAAATATTTTTAATTTCTTTTCATTCAAATGGGTAAATGCTGCTGGATAAGGAGAAAGCCCTTTGATTAATTGATTGATTGCTACAGTAGTTTTATTCCAATCAATTATGCAGTTTTCTGTAAATATTTTTGGTGCATTTTTTAATACTTCTTGATGATTTTGTGGCGTTTCAACAATGCTGTTTTCGGATAAACCTATTACTGTTTTTAAAAGTAAATCCGCACCAACAACTTTCATCTTATCATGCAAAGTTCCCGCAGTTTCATTTTCGGTTAATGGGATTTTTTCAGTGAGTAAAATATCGCCAGTATCAATTTCATGCTTCAGTTTAAAAGTTGTTACACCCGTGTATGCTTCACCGTTAATGATTGCCCAATTGATGGGTGCTGCGCCTCTGTATTGTGGCAATAGCGAGCCATGTAAATTTAATGTGCCCATTGGTGGCATATTCCAAACCATTTCGGGTAACATTCTAAACGCAACTACAATTTGTAAATCAGCGTTTAATGATTTTAATTGTTCAATAAAATCAGGATGTTTTAATTTGTCGGGTTGCAAAACCGTTAAACCTTTTTCTACAGCATATTTTTTTACGGCAGAAAATTGCATTTCCATTCCACGCCCTGCAGGCTTATCTGGTGCAGTAATGACCGCTACAATATTACAACCAGCGTTTACCAGTTTATCAAGTGAAACTACCGCAAATTCAGGCGTTCCCATGAATATGATTCGTATGTCTTTGTAATTCATTTTTTATGTTAATTCAAAATTCAAAAGTAAAAATTAAAAATGGATGATTGTTTTTTTTGACTTTTGACTTTTCACTTTTTAATTAAAATCAGCATAAAGCAAGTATTTTTTTCTGATGGCTTTAAATTTCATCAACTCAGGCTCCCAACTTTTTCTAATTTCAGTTTCCGATTTGCCATCTTTTATTTGTTGCATCAATTTGTCGTTGCCAGCTAGTTTATTGAAGAAATTATTTTTAAGAAAAAAACTATCCTTGCCAGGAAATAAATTGTAGGCTTCAATCAAATATTTGATTTGTATTTTTTTATTTAATTTTTTTAAAACAGAATCTTTGTTTCCACTCAAATTCCATCCATAACATTTTTGATTAAAACATTTGCTGCTTTTAGCGCCGTCATTGGGTTTTGGGGTAAAAGAATATAGTGTTTTGGGTAAATTGGGATGGCCGAAAATTTGAAATGGTTTTTCTGTGCCACGTCCTTCACTCAAAATTGTTCCTTCAAAAAAACAAGTGGATGGATAAATATAAATCGATTCCATTTCTTTTAAATTAGGCGAAGGATTTACAGGAAGTGTATACAATGTATTGTGGTCGTAATTTTTTAAAGCAATAACATTAATTAAATCAGGTTTGTACAATTTCATGGTTGATGAAGACAGCCATTTTTCACCCAAAAGCATTTTTGCATATTCACCTATCGTCATACCATAGACGATGGGAATAGGTTGCATACCCACAAAACTTTTAAATTCATTTTCAAGCACTGGACCATCCACATAAAATCCATTTGGATTGGGGCGGTCAAGAATTAAAAGTGGTTTGTTATTTTCAATCGCGGCTTCCATCATATACTCCAAAGAAGAAATGAATGTGTAGAATCTTACCCCAACATCCTGAACGTCGAAAATAAGGATGTCTATGTTTTTTAGATCTTCGGAAGTTGGCTTTTTGTGATTTCCATACAAGCTAATTACCTGAATCCCAGT
>CANFUJ010000044.1 GCA_947450165.1 Chitinophagaceae bacterium | reverse complement strand
TTTAAATTATTCTAAGAACTACAATAAAGTCATGATCAAAAAACAAATTGCAACATTTTTAAAAGATTACTTTCCAAGCTTTATTTTCTCACATAAATATTATGCTCAGGATGGAGAAGATGTAATCTTAAACGCGTATTATAAGTACAAAAAAAGAAACCACAAAGGATTTTATATTGATGTTGGGGCACATCATCCTTTTCGTTTTTCTAATACTGCATTGTTTTACAAAAAAGGTTGGCGCGGAATAAATATCGAACCAACCCCGCATTTGTTTGCTGCTTTTTTGAAATATCGTAAAAAAGATATCAATTTAAATATTGCCATTTCAGATACAAATGACACACTTACTTTTTTTGAGTTTAATGAATCTGCCCTTAATAGCTTTGATGAAAAACTTTCCTTGGAAAGAGAAAGTAACCCCAGTTACAAAATAATAAACCGTAGGCAAATTCAAGTGTACAAACTTGCTGATATTTTAGATAAATACTTGCCTCCAAATCAAGAAATAGACTTTTTAACGATAGATGTTGAAGGTCATGATATGAATATTCTTCAATCAAACAATTGGAATAAATATCAACCAAAGTTTATTTTAATTGAAGCTGATCTTGATTTCAACTGTTTGAATGACAACGAGATTTATCGGTTTTTAAAAGATAAAAATTATACACTCTCCGCAAAAGCAAAAAGAACATTGTTGTTTAAATTAAATGAAGTATAACTAATTTAGAACTTAGATAAAACCAAAAATGCTATTTAACTCCTTTGAATTTTTATTGTTTCTACCGATTGTGTTTTTTTTGTACTGGTTTATTCTACAGAAAAAACTAAACATTCAAAATTCATTATTACTGGTTTCTAGTTATTTCTTTTATGCGTGCTGGGATTATCGATTCTTATTTCTTCTCTTATTTTCTACATTTTTAGATTATTTCACCGGGATAAAAATGGAGGAAAGTAAAAACCAAAGTGTTAGAAAAAGATGGTTAATTATAAGTGTTGGCATTAATCTCGGATTTCTCGGCGTTTTTAAGTACTATGATTTCTTTGCTACTTCTTTTGCTGGTTTTTTAATGAATTTTGGACTAAATGTACATCCTACAACATTAAACATTATCCTGCCAGTAGGTATTTCATTTTATACTTTTCATGGGTTATCGTACGTATTAGACATATATTTTCAAAGAATTAAAGCAGAAAGAAATTTTGTGGAGTATGGTGTATTTGTAAGTTTCTTTCCACTATTGGTAGCAGGCCCTATTGAAAGGGCAACACATCTATTGCCACAAATAAAAAAAGCAAGAACATTCAATTATGGACAAGCGGTTCAAGGAGCTAGATTAATACTTTGGGGTTTGTTTAAGAAAGTTGTGATTGCAGACAATTGCGCCATATTTGTAGACGCAGTATTCCCAGCTTATACCGATGCTTCTAATTCGCAATTGATTCTGGCTATCGTGTTATTTTCATTTCAAATTTATGGTGACTTTTCTGGTTACTCAGATATGGCTACAGGAGTAGCAAAATTGTTTGGTATAGAATTGTTAAGAAATTTCAACTACCCTTATTTTTCAAGATCGATTGCTGAATTTTGGAGAAGATGGCATATTTCATTATCGAGCTGGTTTAAAGATTATTTATACATTCCTTTAGGCGGAAGCAGAGTGAGTAAAGGCAAACAAATCAGAAATACGTTTGTCATTTTTTTGGTAAGCGGATTTTGGCATGGGGCAAACTGGACATTTATATTCTGGGGGTTATTGCACGCTTTATTTATCATCCCATCCATATTTTTTGCTACCAATAGGCAACATTTAGCAACAGTTGCTGAAGGTAAATTCCTTCCGAGTTTCAAAGAACTTTTTCAAATGATTGCCACTTTCATTTTGAGCAGTTTTGCATGGATTTTCTTTAGGGCGAAAAATATGGAAGAAGCTTTTGGAATCATTAGAACAATTGGAAAAGGTCATGGTAAAATAGAACAACTCAGTTCAGCATATCCTATAGCTGCTGTATTAATCATGCTTATAATGGAATGGCAAAGTAGACAATCTAGTATTCCTTTTTCACACATCAAAAACAAGTGGATTCGATACGTCACCTATTTGATTATTCTATTTTTAATTTTCATGATGGGAGCATTTATAAATCCAAGAAGCTTTATTTATTTTCAATTTTAATGAAAAAATTCTTATCATATATCGCCATATTTTTTGCCGTTGCAGCCTTGTTGTTGTTTCTTTATGGACAATTTTGCGAAAAGTTTTTTTTAGAAAGAAAATATTTCCCAAATGAAAGTAGAAGGGCATGGGCAATGAAACAATTTAATGGGCAATATGATTATGCCGTTTTGGGTTCGAGTAGAGCAGAAGGAGCATTTGACATGCAATTACTTGATTCAATTACTCAAAAAAAAGGCATCAATATTTCTTCTAATGGCTCTGGATTTGTTGATAATTTTTTAGTATTACACAAGTTTTTAGAAAATAAAAACACCATAAAAACACTATATCTTCAAGTTGATAATTATTCATTAGATCCAGAAGGGAATTTCAGTAACGCATTTCACGTCTTCAATTTCTTACCTTTTTGGAAAGACACCATTTATCAAAATGCAATACTTCATTACCTTCCCAAAAAAGATCAAATACTTTTCAAAAATTTACCATGGATGAGGTTTTATGTGTACAATAAATATTTCTCTCCACTTGAAGTGTCACGTAGAATTTTATTGAGTCGAAAAAAAGAAAAAAAACGGGCTGATCAGTTGCTCATTTCAACTTCACAAAAACCAGAAATGTTAGGTGATAGCAGCCGTTTCTTTTTCAAAAAAAATTCTGATCATTTTAGCGTCAATAATTTTGATGTTGAATATTTTGAGAAGATATTTTCAATGGCTAAAGAAAATAATATTGAGATTGTTTGCTTTACAGCCCCTGATTTTTCTGGTCAAAAATCGCGTTTTTCAAATTATGCTGAAACAGAAAAACTGCTTTTTAACATCCTAAACAAAAATAAAATAAATTACTACCCATCTAATTTTACAGATGCAGAAAGTAGTGATTTGATTTATTTTAAAGATCCTGAACACTTAAATCGTTATGGTGTTCGATTGCACACAATAAGATTTGCACCATTAATTTCAAAATAATCAATGTACGTATCAGAAACCCAAATTCGAATCCATTATGCACTTACCGACCAAATGGGCGTTGTGTATCATGGTCATTTTGCACAACTTTACGAAATAGGTAGAACTGAATCCATTCGTCAACTTGGATTTGCGTATAAAGAAATTGAAGCATTGGGCATAATTATGCCCGTTGTAGACCTGCATGTAAAATTCTTTCAACCTGCAAAATATGATGATTTGGTAACTGTAAGAACTACGTTAAAAGAGATCCCTCAAAATCATAAAGTAATTTTCTACGGAGAAATTTTTAATGAAAATAAAAACTTACTGAGCACAGGAGAAATTACCATGTACTTTATGAATGCCAAAGAAATGACTAGAGCAAATATGCCAGAGCCATTAATAGAAAAACTTAAAGTATTTTTTAAGTAGTCAATTATTTCCCGGCTAAGCCATCTACACTTATTTTGCCAGGACCTACTAACAGCAGTAAAACGTAAGCGCTTAAATATAAAGTAGCAGAGGAGCCATCTCCCATTACATCCCCTCCATGCGCTTTAAATAAAGCTACAGCCATACAAATTACTAATGGCAAAACAGTTAATCTTGTAAATAATCCAATTGTTATGAATAGTGCACAAAAGAATTCTGCAAAAATTACCAACAATAATGAAATAGTACTTCCCATACCCATGAAATTCATAAATTTCAATTTCATTTCAGAAAAATGTATAAGTTTATTGTATCCGTGAGACATCATTAAAATACCAAAAACCAAACGATGTAAAAGCATTGCAATATTGAATGCTGCGGTAGAATAATTTATCGATAATAACTTTTTCATTTTTATAAATTTTATCTTTCGTAAATGTAAATATAATTTTCATTTTTCTTTTACAATTGTTTTAACAAGGATTAAAAATATGTTTTGTTTTTTTACAACTAAATAAATTGTGTGACCTTTTTTACCTTACTTATCTTTGATTGCATTTTCCACATTAACTTTAACCCAAATCTGAAATCATCACCAATATGACATTAAAAAAAATTATCGGGGTTTTAATATTTAATTTTTCTTTTTATATCTCATTTGCTCAACCAACGCATACTTTCACTGACATTGAAAAACAGTTCAAATCTGTTGAAGATTTAATTCAAAACAAACAATATGCCCTTGCGTTTTCAATTGTAAAATCGTTGAAGTTGGATTTTCCGGATTACACAAAATCAAATCATAACTATTTAAACGATGACATCAATTTCTTTTACATCCTTTGTGAATTAAAATTGATGCAAACCATTGGCGCAGAGCATGCCATTAATTATATACAAACGATAAACAATCAAACTCGCCGCGAACAACTTTGTTTTCATTTAGGCCATTATTATTTTTTACAACAAGATTTTGTAAATGCTATCGAGTATTTCAACAAGTCGACAGTTTATCATTTATCCAATGATGAAATTGCAGATGCTAAATTTGAAAAAGCATACGCCTTATTTCATGAAAAAAAGTTTGAAGATGCAAAGCCTTTATTCAACGAGATTCATCAATTAAAAAAGAATAAATATTTCACTGCTGCCAATTACTATTACGGATTCATTTCTTTTTACAATCAAGATTTTACCGAAGCCCTTACTGCTTTCAGTACCATCGAAACCGATCCAGAGTACAATGCAGTTGTTCCGTACTATGTTGCTGAAATTCTTTACACACAAGATGACAAGGCAAATGCATTGATTTATGTAGATAGCGTTCTTGCTCAAAATGGTGGATCATTTTACAAAAAAGAACTTGAACTCATCAATGCTCAACTTTATTTTGAAAAACAACAATATAAACAAGCTTTGCCTTTATTTGCAGCTTATGCCGACAGAAATGAAAAAGTAACCAAAGAAGTGATGTATCAATTGAGTTATTGCTATTATAAAAACAATGACTATTCAAAAGCAATTGAAGGATTTAAACAATTGAGTAATGAAAAAGACTCAATGGGCCAAAACAGTATGTATATTCTCGGCGAACTTTACTTGAAAGCCAATGACAAAGCCAATGCAAGAACGGCATTTCAATTTTGCGCAGGGAATAATAGTGATGTTGTTCAACAAAGAATTTCCAGATTAAATTATGCAAAGCTTTCTTATGATTTGGGATATCAAGACATTGCATTATTAGAAACAAAAAGTTACATAAAAGATTATGCTTCAACAAAAGATATAGCAAGTGCCGAACCTTTTGCGCATGTTGCAGAAGCAAAAGAATTGTTGATTAGTTTACTAGCAAACACCAATGATTATGATGAGGGACTTGAAGTTTATCAATCACTTAACCAAGCTACGCCCACCACACAAAAAGCGTATGCTAGATTGTTATATGGTAAATCAATTCAGCTGATTAATGAACAGAAAATAAGTGAAGCATTAGAATATCTAAATCGAATCTCAAAAATTTCAGTTGCCACAAATGTAATTCCTTATGCTAATTTTTGGATTGGCGAGCTCTCTTATAGACTTCGAAGATATGACGATGCGGTGAAGTATATTACTCAATTTATTAATAGTAATATGCCGGCTCAAGGAGAAGCCAATTTATATAATGCCAATTACACTCTAGGTTATGCTTGGTTTCAAAAAGAGCAATTTAAAAATGCACTTTCATATTTTGAACCCATTGCCAATGCTGCAAAAGCTAATGCAACCACCATTGAACAAGATGCATCTGTTAGAATTGCGGATTGTTATTTTATGCTAAAAGATTATTCTAAAGCAGCAAGTTTATACCAATCTGTAATTGACAAAAAATATACGCAAACAGATTATGCCTTATATCAAAACGCAATGATTACGGGTGTAAAAAACAATACTGAAAAAATAAAATCTTTAACTGCTTTGGTAAAGCTTTATCCTTCAAGCTCATTGGCTTTAGATGCACAACTTGAGATTGCGCAAACTTATATTGCGGATGAGAAATATATGGAAGCTGTACCTTTTTTAAATAATATTATAAATTCAAAAGAGGATGAATCTTTAAAACCAAGAGCCTATTTAAAATTAGGCGTTGCTTATTATAACAACAACGACAATAAAAATGCATTGATAGCTTATCGTCAACTTGTAAAACTATATCCACAATCCTCAGAGACAGAAGAAGCATTTAGCATCATTAAAGACATTTATGTTGAAGAAGGAAATCCAGACCAATATCTCGAGTTAATGCGTGAAAATGGAATTACCGTAAATGTATCCGAAGCCGATTCATTAAGCTTTACTGCGGCATTGAATAAATACAATAATAATGATTGTTCTGGCGCGGTGAAAAGTTTTGACAATTATCTTTTAAAATATACAGATGGCGGATTTGCCGTTGAAGCTGCATACTACAAAGGGGTTTGTTTGCAAAAACAAAAAGATGTAGCTGGGGCTATTTCAGCTTATGAATTGGTTTATAAAAAAGGATTAAGCAAGTTTTATGATAATGCCACAATCGAATTGGCTAGGTTATATTATTTTGAAAATAAAGATTACAACAAATCTAAATTATACTTCGAAGCTTTACAAAACAACAGCAGTAATCCAGAAATGAAACTTGATGCTTTGCGTGGTTTGGTGCGTTGCTATTATCAATTAAAAGATTACACCACAGCAAATGCTACTTCAAAAGAATTACTGTCTTTAAAAGGAATTAGTGCTGATGATAAAGCCATAGCTCAATTGGTATTGGCTAAATCTTTACAAGCTACAAATCAATCCGAAAAAGCGATAGAAGCATATAAAGTAGTAGTAGCACTAAATAAAGCATCTTGGGGAGCAGAAGCTCGTTACGAATTGGCTGCAGTATACTTAGCCGCCGACAATTTAAATTTAGCCGAAAAATATGCCATGCTTGTCATTAAAGAAACTGGATCTTATGATGAGTGGGTAACGAAATCTTATATTTTATTGGGTGATATTTTTATGAAACAGAAAGATTATTTCAATGCAAAAGCAACATTCGAAAGTGTTTCAAAAAATGCAGCAATTGAATCACTAAGAGCAGAAGCGTCTAATAAATTACAGCAAGCCATTGCCGAAGAAAAAAAATCTTCTAAAATTGGAAATTAATTAATTCGTACAAATAATATTATAAAAAATGAAAGGATATAGATTAAAAAGTCAGGTTCTATTTTTATTGGGTTGTTTTGTTTTTCAATTTTGTATAGCTCAAAATGATACAAGTGGAACGCAGGTTGTTACTATCGTTTCGGCATATAAACCTGTAGTGAAAAAAGTAGCCAAAATAAATGTTTCCGCATCAAATTTACTACCTGACTCAAATAAAAATATACTCCCTTACAATGTCCCAGTACAAAATTTAATGTACATGTATCAACCCATTGTCATTAAACCGCTTGCTGTAAACAATACTGAAATTGTAAGTTTAGGGAGCAGGTATTTTGTAAAAGCTGGTTTTGGTAATTATACCACACCAAGTATAAAAGCGATGGGTTTAATAGGTGATGGCATTACTCATTTAGTTCAAGTAGATGCAGCATATACATCTTCAAAAGGAAAAATTACCTACCAAAATTTTTCAAATTTAAAATTTGGCGCAAATGGTTCATATTTTTCTACAACACATGAAATATATGCAGGCTTGAATTTCAATAGAAGTCAAAATTATTTATATGGCTATGACCATGATTCTTTTAAATACAATAAAACGGATGTGAGTAGATTGTATCAAGACATTTCTTTTTCTGCAGGATTAAAAAACAAATCGACAAATGGATTAGGAATTAATTACGATCCTAATGTTTCAGTAAATTTATTTTCGGCTAAATCAATGCTTTCTGAATTTACGTTTAAAGCAAATTTGCCTGTTGAGAAAAAAATAAACAATAAAATATCGGCTCAATTAAATGCATGGGCAGATTTAACATCTTACCATTCAAAAAGTGCAATATCTGATAGCATTAAAATTAAAAACAACATTCTTGGAGTTTCACCAAACATAAAATATGCATCAAAAATTGTTCAGGTTTCAGGAGGATTTAATGTCATCTCAAACAATGGAAAAATCTTGATTCAACCAAATGTTTATGGTGAAATGCCATTAAAAAAACAAAAATTCTTACTGCAAGCGGGTTGGGTAGGGCATGTTCAAAAAAATACATTTAGAAATTTATCAGCTCAAAATCCTTTCTTGAATAATATAAATAAACAGGTAAACACCACCGAAACGGAAATTTATGGCGGTATAAAATCAAACATAGGAAAGTATGTGGTTTTTTCTGCTAAAGCAGGATTTGTGCGTTATCGCGATTTTCAATTTTACTTGAATGATACTTCAAGTATTGCCAATTATAAATCATTTGTATTGTCAGATGAATCTCGTTTAAACAATTTCAGACTACATGGTGATTTAAGTTATCATCTTAGAAACCGTGTTCAATTAAATGCCGGTATCACAATAAATGGATATACAGGCATGAAAAAAAATGAAAAAGCATGGAATACTATTCCAGCAGAATTCAACGCTTCAGCACAATGGAACATTAATGAACTATTGCAAATAACAAGTTCTTTTTACTTTTTTAGTGGTGGTAGTTATTTAGACAGTACAAAAAAAGCGGAGACTTTTACAGGTGCTGCAGATTTTAGTATGGGTTCAACTTATAAGATTAATAAACGCTTTAGCGCATTTTTGGATATAAATAATATCTTTGGACAAAAATATGAACGATGGCATAATTACCAAGTGTATGGTATCAATGCTTTGATTGGCGTTTGCTTCCGTTACTAATCATTACTTATGTTGATAGAAGATTTGATAGAATCATATTTGTTGAGAAATCAATATTGTCCGTTGCCAAAAATAGGGACACTCATACTGCATGAAAGTAATGCACAAATAGAAATCGTTAACAAACAAATTGATGCGCCTAAACTAGAAATAAGATTTGAAAAACACCAAACTTCAGAAGTCGATTTTATACATTTTATTGCAAAGAAAAAATCAGTAAAATATGATGAAGCAAATACTTTGTTGGTAGATTTTTGCAACAACATTTCTGGGTTAAATAATTTCTCAGAAAAAATAATAAATCATACTGGTAGATTTAAAGTTGATAAAGATGGGGTATTATCTTTCTATCAAAATGAAATTTCCGTTGATTTTTTTCCTTCAGTTGAAGCTAATAAAGTAACACATCCAAATCGGTCTCATTCTATTCTAGTTGGAGATCAGGAACGTACAGCCATTTTCAAAAAAACAAAATCGGAAAAAGTCGATAAAACTGCGAAGAAGCTATGGTGGATTAGTGCAATAATATTGTTCTTGATAGGAATAGGAATATGTATTTTTGCTTATCAAATTGATTTCAAAGGCAATTTTTGGAAAAATAAAAATAAGATTCAACCCGCTAATTCTGTAAAAACTTATCAAGTAATTCAATAGTAAATCCAATTTCAAAAATGATTAAATATAAGTCTTGTCCTATTTGCAATGCTGGTTGTATCAGAGCCGATTTAGTAGCTAAGGATTATACAGTTAGCAATAAGAATTTCAATATTTGGGCATGTGATAATTGTGATTTAAAATATACAGACGAAGTTCCGGATCAAAAAGAAATTGGTAAATACTATCAATCATCAAATTACATTTCACATTCGGATACAAAGGTTGGGTTTATAAATAAAATGTATCACAAGGTTAGAACCCATACCTTAAAAACCAAACGAAAATTGGTTGAAAAAATGACCAATAAATCTCATGGAGAGATTCTTGATATTGGTTGTGGAACGGGGGCTTTTTTAAATAACATGCATCAAGCGGGATGGCATATTACAGGTTTAGAGCCCGATGAAAATGCGGCTAAAACTGCCAATTCTTTATATAATATTTCTGCAAAAGCACCCGATGAATTGTTTTCACTTCCTGTGAATAGTTTTGATGCCATTACCATGTGGCATGTATTGGAACATGTACATCAACTACACGAATATATTGAGCAATTAAAGAATCTTATTAAACCAGATGGTGTGATTTTTATTGCCGTTCCAAATTATCAATCATACGATGCTGAAGTTTACAGAGCATATTGGGCTGCTTATGATGTACCAAGACATTTATACCATTTCTCTCCCAAATCAATGGAAAAGTTGGTTTCATTGCATGGATTAAAAATTAAAACATACAAACCAATGTGGTTTGATAGCTTCTATGTAAGTATGTTAAGCGAAAAATATAAAAACAATAAAAACAACATTTTGAAAGCCGCTTTCATAGGACTAATATCAAATTTCAATGCAGTTTTTAATATAAAAAAATGCAGTTCAATTATTTATGTAATTGAAAATAAATAGTCAACAATTTTCAAAAGGTAATTACCAAATTCGTACCCTTAAACTGTCTGCAACATACATTGGGCTGCCTGGTTTAATATTAAATGTGGTATAAAATTCATCCACATCTACAAAAGGCCCGTTGACACGATATTTTGCTGGAGAATGTACATCTGTCATTAATCTGTATTTAAGTACTTCTTCTCTGATATGACCTAACCAACCCAAAGCGTAACCTAAAAAATAACGTTGCATCGGAGTGTAACCTGCAATTGATTTACCTTCTTTAAATTGTTTTGTTTTCTTAAAAGCTTCTATTCCCAATAAGATACCTCCTAAATCGGCAATGTTTTCACCTAGCGTAGCTTTACCATTGATGTGATAACCTTTAACGGGTTCAAAAGCATCAAATTGCTTTACCATTAAATTTGCTTTTTTAGTAAAAGATTCCTCATCCGATTTTTGCCACCAACTAACCAAATTACCTTTTTCATCAAACTGACGACCTTCATCATCAAAGCCATGGGTAATTTCATGGCCAATGGTACTTGCTCCACCATAACCATAAACCACGGCATCATCTACTTCTTCATCTCTATAACCTGGAATGGTAAAAATCCCTGCGGGCAGTACAATTTCATTATTACTTGAGTTGTAGTAAGCGTTGTAAGTTTGAGGCGTCATATCCCACTCATTTCTGTCAACTGGTTTTCCAAGTTTATTGTATTCATAGTTATGCCACCATAATCTCGAATTCATATAGTTTTTTGCAAAACTTTCTGTGCCAATATCCATTGCTGAAAAATCCTTCCATTTGTCTGGATAACCCACTTTGCTTTTCATGGTAGATAATTTCAGATATGCTTTCTGTTTGGTACTATCACTCATCCATTCTAATTTTGAAATTCTTTCTTTAAGTGCCATCTTAATGTCATCAACCATTACGGTATATCTTTTTTTAGCAGTTTCATTGAAGAATTCTTTTACATACAATTGGCCAAGCAATTCACCCATTGCAGATTCTTCCATTTGAATAACGCGTTTCCATCTTGGTTTTCTAACTTTTGCACCGCTAAATAATTTTGAAAAATTAAAACTAGCAAGACCATAGTTGTCGGGCAATACAGCTGCATAATCATTAATTAGATTGAATTTAATATAGCTTTTCCAATCTGATAATGGCACCGTTTTTAATAATGAATTTAACGCAGTAAAAAACTCGGGTTGACCAACAATTATGGAATCGATTTTCTTAACACCCATTTGAATTAAGTAATTCGTCCAATTGATGTTTGATGTCTTTTTATTTAAATCATTGATCGAAATTTTATTATAGTTCTTATAAGGATCTCTTAAATCTTCCATTTTTCTGGATGCACTGGCCAATTTCGTTTCGAGGGCTAAAATATTAGTTGCAGCTGCTTTTGCGTTTAATGCATTCTCGCCCGACATGGTTAAAATGGTTTCAATGTACTTGACGTATTTTTCCCTAATGTCTGCTGTAGTTGAATCAGTTTTGAAATAATATTCGCGCTCTGGTAAACCCAAGCCACCCTGATAAATTTGGTAAGCCATGGCATCGCTATTTTTAGCATCCTGAGCTACATAATCTGAAAAAAGTGTACTTGATCCAATTTGTTTTAATTCAGCAACAACATTGATTAAACTGTTTAAATCATTGATATTATTTACTTTATCCAATTTGGATTGAATTGGTTTCAATCCATCTTTTTCGATTTTTGTAGAATCCATTGCAGTGGACCAGAAATCACCAATCATTTGATTGGCACTGCCTTTTTTATCTTTAATTTCTGCTGCTTTTTCAGAAATCTCTTTAAGGCGTTTCATGTTTTCTTCTATCACTAAATTGCCAATTCCCCATGCAGATTGTTCTTCAGGAATAGGGTTGTTTTTAATCCAACCACCATTTGCAAAATCAAAAAAATCATTTTCTGGCTTTACCGTTGAATCGATATTTATTAAAACCACATCTGGTTTTACAGCTTCTTTTTCAGAATTACTGCATGAATACAAAAAGCTGCAAATGGTCAAGGATAAAAGAATTTTTTTCATATATAGATGTTTGTTGTTTATTGTTTATTGTTTATTGTTTGGTGTTTGTTGTTTATGGTTTGGTGTTTGGTGTTTGGTGTTTGTTTCGCAAAGTATCAAGTCGCAAAGTAAATGGAGCCAACCTTAAATCATTAAACTATTAAACCAGCAAAGCGATTTAAACATTTTTCTATCCAACAATCATCTAAATTAATCAATCATTTTTTGTTTGAAAAATTATTATTTACATGATTATTTGTAAAGCAGTGTGCTAATAAAAACAATTGTATTTTCGCAAATATGACACCAGAAAGAAACGAAAGACTCACATCTGTATTAAATAAACGTCAGATGAATTTAACGGTTGTGTTGGAAAATGTAAGCGATCCGCACAACATTTCAGCAGTAATGCGTACCTGCGATGCCGTGGGTATCCAAGAGATTTACATTTTAAATTCTATCATTCCATTGCATAAGAAATGGGGTGCTAAAAGCAGTTCAAGTGCATCTAAATGGTTAACCATTCACCAATTTACTGATGTGCAAACTTGCTTCGAAACACTTAGAAAAAAATACGATAAAATTTACACCACACATTTAAGTTCTGATGCTGTTGATTTGTACGACATGAATTTAACGGAGAAAGTAGCACTAGTTTTTGGAAACGAACATAGTGGTGTAACCGATGAATTAATTGGATTGGCAGATGGCAATTTCATTATACCACAAGTAGGTATCATTAAATCACTCAATATTTCGGTGGCTTGCGCTGTTAGTGTGTACGAAGCATTTCGGCAAAAAACAATTGCAGGACATTATAATCAACCACAAATTATAGGGGCGGAGCTGGAAGCCCTTCGAACTAATTGGGGTTTTTTAAACGAATCGGAATAATTTTAATCAATAGAAACTCAAAAAAATCAATAATCTCTTGCATATTCTTACCGACGAAATAATTTTCCCATCCGTTGATTTGGCTTATAAGAATGGCCTCGTTGCTGTTGGCGGAGATTTGTCAGTAGAAAGATTATTGCTTGCGTATAAAAATGGAATTTTTCCTTGGTATAATGAAGACGAACCCATTCAATGGTGGAGCTTAGATCCAAGATGCGTGTTATTTCCATCTAAACTTAAAATTTCCAAAAGCATGAAACAAGTTTTGCAAAATGGAAAGTTTAGGTTCACCAGCAACAAAGCATTTGAACAAGTAATCGTTGCTTGTAAAACAGTCACCAGAAAAGACGAACTGGGTACATGGATAAATAACGACATTGTTGACGCGTACACAAAAATGCATCAACTTGGTTATGCCATTAGCGGTGAAGCTTGGCATGAAGGAAAACTAGTTGGCGGCTTGTATGGCATTAAAATAGGAAAGGTGTTTTTTGGCGAAAGCATGTTCTCCACTCAATCAAACGCCAGCAAATTTGCATTTGTAAATTTGATTCAAAAACTTCAACTTCAAGGACTAGAACTTATCGATTGTCAAATGAAAACAGATCATCTGATTAGTTTAGGTGCTGAAATGATTGCAAGAAGCTCATTCGGGAAGTTATTAATTGATTATACTAGAATCTAAAACATTTTCTACATTTCTCTTCCGAATAAATACAATAAGCAATTTGATTTTTTTTGCCTATTTTTGACCACTTAAATTTATTTTATGTTGATAATCAATCGCTTTTCAAAAATCATTCCAATTGCAGTAGTCTTATTTTTTACGGCTTGTACCAAAGATGATATATTAGTAGAAACTACAAATCCTGTTGGAGCACCAGTAATTGTTGCACCTGTAGCACCTCCAACATTTGCAACTGATAGTACATTGATAATGGGAAATCCTAGTAGTGCAACAACAAATCCTGCTGATTTTACCAATTATCTATTACGTGAAGGGTATTATTCTGTTTCATACAATCGCGAAAGAGGCATTCCAAATTGGGTAAGCTGGCATACGGTTAGTACTGATTTAGGTTCAGTACCAAGACAAGATAATTTCAGAGCAAATCCAAATTTACCTGCTGGATGGTATCAAGTTGATAATGCATCTTATAGTTCTTCAGGTTTTGATAGAGGACATATGTGTCCTTCAGCAGACAGAACATCAACAATTGTAGCCAATTCTTCTACATTTTTAATGACCAACATTATACCTCAGTCTCCTCAAAACAATCAAATCACATGGGCTGGCTTAGAGGATTATTGTAGAAATCTTGTACTTGCTGGAAACGAACTATACATCATTTCAGGAGCTTATGGCGAAGGAGGAAGTACCGCAACTGGTGGTTTACAAACTTCTATCAATAATGGTAGGGTAGTAGTACCAGCTAAAGTTTGGAAAGTAATTGTTGTTTTATCAAACGGGTCAAACGATTTAAATCGTGTAAATACAAATACCCGTGTTATTAGTGTAGTTATGCCAAATGTTGAAACGGTAAATGCAGATTGGAAAACATATCGTAACTCAGTTGATTTTATTGAGCAAGAAACTGGCTACGAATTGTTGTCTAATGTTGCAACTGGAATTCAAAATACTATAGAAGCTAGAATAGATAATCAATAGTTTTAAATCATTTCTTTTTAAGTAAAAATGAGGCTGTCTCAAAAGGGTAGCCTCTTTTTTATTAAAGTAATTCACAGATGTAGATAACTAAACAACAAAATGAAGCAATGTTTTGACTGAAAAAAGGGTCTTAATTATATGGCAAAAGGCGTAGTATTAAAACCTATATTCAAAGCTTATCATCAAGATCAGATAATGCTTCTTCCTCCAAGTTTGGCGGAGTTAATTGCAGATAATCATCCTGTAAGGATTGTAAATGAAGTGCTGAATAAAATCGATATTCGGCCTTTAACTAGAGAATATAAGACAGGCGGCAGTAGTAGTTATCATCCATTAATGCTGTTGAAAGTTTTGGTGTATGCGTATATCAACAATATTTATAGCAGTCGTAAAATTGAAGAAGCTGTTCAACAAAATATCCACTTCATGTGGCTGAGTGGAATGAGTACACCAGACCATAATACTATAAATCGTTTCAGAGGCGAGAGATTAAAAGAGCCGTTAAAAAAAATATTTACCCAAGTTGTACAATTGTTGGCTGCTGAAGGTTTGCTGAGTATTAAAGAATTATATACGGATGGTACAAAAATAGAAGCCAACGCCAACCGCTATACTTTTGTATGGGGCAACTCCATTAAAACGAATAAAGAAAAGATAAAGCAACAGCTTGAAACATTATGGAAGTATGCTCAAAGTATTGCTGCTGATGAAATAGATGATACTGACCCTAGTGGCTTTGATAAGATTGACAGTGAAAAAGTAAAAGACACTATTGAAAAAATTGACGCTGCATTAAAAGACAAACCGGTTACAAAAGAGATAAAGCAAAAACTAAATTATGCAAGAAAGAAATGGCCAGAAGCATTAGATAAATATGAAGTGCAGGAAAAAATATTAGGGGATCAAAGAAACAGCTACAGTAAAACAGATACGGATGCTACCTTCATGCGCATGAAAGAAGACCACATGAAAAATGGTCAGTTGAAGCCTGCATATAATTTACAAGTCAGCAGCAATAATCAATATATTACCAATTACAGTATTCATCATAATCCGACCGATACAACTACGCTTGCAGAACATTTAGAACAGTACAAAAAATCTTATGGCAAAGCACCTAAGATTGTAACGGCCGATGCTGGATATGGAAGCGAAGAAAACTATGCGTATTTAGAATCAAATAATATCGACGCTTATGTGAAATACAATCAGTTTGACAGAGAGCAAAACGAAACGATTCAAAGTAAAAGACCTTTTGCAGCAGACAAACTTCATTACAATAAAGATGAAGATTATTATGTGTGTCCGATGGGTCAACACATGCAAAATACAGGATCCTATATTAAGAAAACATCAACAGGGTTTAAACAAAAGATTACTCAATACAAAGCCACTAACTGTGAGGGCTGTCCGCTAAATGGTGTTTGTCATAAGTCTAATGGCAATAGAATGATAGAAATTAATCACAATCTTAATGAACACAAAATAAAAGCGAATCAAAATCTATTGAGCGAAGAAGGCATTAAACATCGGAAAAAAAGATGTCATGAT
>CANFUJ010000043.1 GCA_947450165.1 Chitinophagaceae bacterium | reverse complement strand
CTCTTTTAATTTTTCGCAAAGTTTGCGGCCAAATTCGTGTGAACGGCTTCTATGAATAAGTGCACTCAACGCATCTACTTTTTCGCCATTTAAAAGAATATCCATACGCACAATATCGCTTTCTCTAAAACCAATAGGTTGATAATCAAAAGAAGCATAACCTCTGGTTTGAGATTTTAATTTATCATAAAAATCAAATACAATTTCCGTTAACGGCATTTCAAAAATCAACTCAACCCTTGTTGGTGTAAGATAACCCTGACTGGTAAGCATGCCTCGTTTACCAATGCAAAGCGTCATAATGTTTCCTATATAATCTGGCTTGGTAATGATTTGCGCTCTGATGAAAGGTTCTTCAATTCTATCTGTTCTTGTAGGATCTGGAAGTGTAATTGGGTTGTGTACGTCTATTTTTTCACCCTTATTGGTATATGCAATAAAACTTACGTTTGGAACAGTTGTAATTACGGTTTGATTGAATTCGCGTTCTAATCTCTCCTGAATAATTTCCATGTGCAACAAGCCCAAGAATCCACATCTAAATCCAAATCCAAGTGCTTGAGAGGTTTCCAATTCAAAAGTTAAAGATGCATCGTTCAGTTGTAATTTTTCCATGCAATCTCTAAGTTCCTCAAACTTATCCGTATCTACCGGAAATATACCCGCAAATACCATTGGTTTTACGTCCTCAAAACCATCAATGCGCTTGTCTGTTGGATTAATTACATTGGTTAAGGTATCTCCTACTTTTACTTCTTTGGCATTTTTAATACCTGTAATGATATATCCCACATCGCCACAAAAAACCTGATCTCTTTTATCTAATGACATTTTTAAAATGCCTACTTCATCGGCATAATATTCGTTATCGGTACTAAAAAACTTCACCTTATCCCCTTTCTTTATTGAACCATTGAAGATTCTATAGTACACAATAATACCTCTGAAACTGTTGAAAACACTATCAAAAATCAATGCTTGTAAAGGTGCGTCGGGGTCACCTTTTGGGGCTGGTATTCTTTCGCAAATGGCTTGTAATATCTCTTCGATGCCAATTCCTGATTTTCCACTTGCCAGTAAAATTTCATCTTCTTTGCAGCCAATTAAATCAATGATTTGATCTTTTACTTCTGGAATCATTGCACCATCCATATCAATTTTGTTGATGATGGGGATGATTTCCAAATCGTTTTCAATAGCTAAATATAAATTACTAATGGTTTGAGCTTGTATGCCTTGTGTGGCATCTACCAAAAGCAATGCACCTTCACAAGCAGCTAATGCGCGACTCACCTCATAGCTAAAATCTACGTGGCCGGGCGTGTCGATTAAATTCAATGTATAAATGCCATCTTCAACTGCATTAGCATTTGTTGTTTTTTTGTACGGATAGTTAATTTGAATGGCATGACTTTTAATAGTAATGCCTTTCTCTCTTTCCAAATCCATATCATCTAAAACCTGCGCTTGCATTTCTCTTTCTCCAACAGTATTGGTGGTTTGCAATAAGCGATCGGCCAAGGTACTTTTTCCGTGATCAATATGGGCAATGATGCAAAAATTTCTAATTTTCTTCATGGGCTACTTTACACTTTGAATTCACAAAAATAGGTCATTTTAAATGGAAAATTTCAATTCATATTGCCAATTGTATATTTTCTTGTTAGCCACTTAAAAGCTAAGAATATCTAATGGCAATTGGGCAATTTACAATCGCATTTTAGGTAAAGTTTTGTTGAAATGCATGCATTAAAAAAGCCACCCTATTGGATGGCTTTTTTAATTAAAATTATGATTGATTAATTTTTGATAAACGAAGCAACAATTTGATTTGATCCAGAAATTTTAATAAAATAATTTCCTAAAGACAATTTGTTTACGTTAATCTTAATGTTGTTGTTACCAGAAATTAAAGATGCATTTTGAGAAAATACATTTTTGCCAGTTGCATCACAAACCATTAAACGTACATTTTCTTTAACAGTAGATGCAATGTTTACGTTTACAAAATTTTGAGCAGGATTAGGACTTACAAAATTCAACGTGTAAGTGTTCGCATTATCTCCTTTGATAAACACTATCGAGCTTAATTGGTTTCTATTGTCAGATCCCATTTGATTTAATCTGTAGTATTTAGCTTGACCAAAGGTTGAATTATCTGAGAAGTTGTAATTAAGCAAATTACTGCTATTTCCGTTAACTGCTTTTGAAGTTACAAAACCTATTTTAGTAAATGATTGTCCATCATTTGAACGTAAAACTTCAAAACCATTGTTGTTAAATTCTGCGCTTGTGCTCCAAGTTAATTCATTTCCAATTTTAGATTTAGCACCTTTGAAACTTAATAATGTTACTGGAGTAGTATTGGTAATAAATAATGTTACAGAATTAGAAACCATTCCACAAATAGCATTACTAGCTTCAAGTGTTAGTACAACAGAACCAGCTGATATTTCACTAGCACTAGGTGTATAAACTGCACCTAAAGTAGTATTATTTGGCGTAAATGTTCCAGTTCCTCCAGTCCAAGTAGCTGTAGAATAATCACCGGTTACAACACCTTCTAAAGTAGCTGAGCTAATATCTGTAATAACTTGGTCAGCACCTGCATCTACAACAGGGGGATTAATAATGGTTAAATTTAAAGTTTCTGTAGAATCACAACCTGTGGCATTTGTAGAAATAAAATTATAAGTTCCACTAGCAGTGTATAAATTTTCGTTCCAATCATAGCTACCACAAGCAGTGATGGTGGTAGTACTACTAGTAGGTCTGCAAGTTGTTGTGTAATTTATATCTACCACGCTAATATATCCGAAACTACTAGCTGCTTGCACCCGAATATCAAAAATCTGTTCTGTTTTTCCTGTAATTAAAAATGTAGCAGCATTATTATAGTCAGCGTTATTTGTAGCATCGTAAGATTTCCAAGTTGAAGACTCTGAAGTTTTTATTTCAATAATTCTAGGAACGTTGATTGCTTTTGTTCCCCAGAATTTAAAGTTGTATGATTTTAGGGGATCTAATCCTGAAAATTTCCATTGGCCGTTTGTTGCACTTGGATGAGCAAATGCATAATCAGCAGTTGCTGAAGCTACATAATCGCCAATAGCACCCACGCCTGTAGGGAATTCGGTATTTGTATTAACGCCTAAACCTGCAATGTTGAACGTGCCATCTATTCTGCTAACAACTTCCATTGAGATACCAGTTGCATCATTGCTTGTATTGATAGCATCTGTAATTTTAACGCCATTTGTTCCACTTGTTACATTGTTCCAGTAATTGCTGTTTACATCTGGAGAGGCAGTTGTAACTGTGCTTCTGCCAAAATCGATCAAAATTCTAGAGCCAACTTGAATAATAATGGTATCTAAATCAATTGCACCATTATTATCTGTTACAGTTAATTCAAACTGATAAATGCCACTAACAAGATTGTTAATCACTGTGGTTGCAGCATTTGGAGAAACAATATTAAAACTTTGCGGACCTAGGATTTTTCTCCAATTGTATGAAATAATTGTACCATCAGGATCTGTAGAACTCGCTCCACTTACCGTGGTTGAGTTTGTAGGCAAAATCAAAGAAACATCAGTTCCTGCAATTGCAATCGGTAAAATATTGGGTGAATTAGTACTATCAAATTTCATGATATCAATTAAGCCGATATAACCAAAAGTACTTCCTGATTTTGTACGAATATCAAAAATCATTTCACTTTTTCCACCAAATACAAACACAGCAGCTTGGTTATAATTGATATTCCCTTGTGCTTGATATGATTTGTATACTGATTCATCTGCTCTTTTTATTTCAACTTCTTTTGTAGATGCATCTCCTGTTTTGCTACCCCAAAACTTCACAGTGTATACAGATCCAGAATCTAATCCAGTTAATTTCCATTTTCCGTTTGTAGCCGAATTATGCGCAAATGCATAGTCCGTTGTTGCTGAGCTTGGATAATCTCTAACTGTGCCTGTTGTATTTCCAGTATTAACTCCAAAACCAGCCGTGTTGAAAGTTCCATCAATTCTGTTTACAACCTCAAATCCTAAAGAGTTTAAAACATTATTTGTAGTAACTGTTGTGGTCAATTTTACCCCATTATTTGCAGAAACAACATTGTTCCAATAATTATTATTCACATCAGGAGATGAAGTGGCTGTACTACCAAAATCAATTAGTATTCTAGTGCTTACCGTTACATTAACCGTATCACTTTGAACATTGGATAAATCATCTGAAACGGTAACTACAAATGAGTAAGATCCTTCAATCAAATTTGAGATAGTAAGTATAGATGTATTTTCATTTGATAATGAATATACACTTGGGCCTATTATTTTAGCCCAACTATAACCGGTAATATTTCCAGTTGAGTTTGCAATGGCAGAAAAAGTAGTACTATTTTGTGGTAAAACTAGTGACACATCTGCACCCGCATTTACAGTTAAAGTTCCACTTTCAGCTTTCAATATAATGCTTGAAATTGCAAGTAAAAAAGTACATAAAATAGGTCTACTCAATTGAGTAATAATTTTTTTCATTTTTTTGTTTATTTACAGTGTTTATTTATTGTGCAAAATAGTAAATTATTGTGAAACCTTGCACTAAGGTCTTGCCTTATTTAAAAATAAATTTTTATTGTTTTCAATCATTTTCATATCAAAAATATCAGCTACTCCATCGCCATTTACATCATCATTATGGTAACCAAATCCGATGTTTTTTGCAGAAATTTCTACTTGTTTTAAATCAAACTCGTTTATTGCACCATCTTGATTTACATCTCCAGAAAAAACCGCGTATTTGCCTGCTGAAAGAAATTTCATTGGGACATTAACATTGTTTGTGTAGGCTTTTGATAAACTGTTACTAAAATCATACGTAGAGTTTGAAATTAACTTTACAGTATTAGCACTCCAAGTCTCTAAACTATTTTTATGGTTTAAAGATATATAATAATAACCTCCGGATAAACTCATAGGTAATGTAACATTTGCATTCCCATTTTTATTTAAAATTGTATAGCAGGTAAAAGTTGACACAGAATCCACCAAATCATCTGGATGCCAAATTTTAACAATAATGCTATCCGTAAATGTAGTATCTGTAGTTTGATTTAAATTATACAAAACAGTTTTCATTGTTGAATTTGAAGCATTATAATATCCTTCAATAAATGCTTTTACTGTGATAGAAAATGCTTGACAATTTGCTAAAGAAATATTTAAAGTAGCAATAGAATCACAACCCAAATAATTTGTTAGTGTTTTTGTATATGTTCCAACAGTGTAATAATTGGTATTGTTCCAAGAGTAAGGGAAACTATATGAACAAACAGATACATTGGTGGTACTATATGTTGTATAGGATATGCCACAATTTACATTAACAGATATGGTATCTTTTGCGATATTATTTTTGCTATCAGAAACCACTAGTTCGAATAAATAACTCCCTCTGCTTAAATTGCTTACTTGATTTGATAAACTGGATGATGCTGAAAAACTGAAAGTTGATGGCCCTGATATTTTATTCCACAAAATCGAAGTTATAGAAGCATTTGTACTTGTGGCCTCCCCTTGTAAATTATAACTTGTTGTAGGTAAATTTAAAGTGACATCACTACCCGCATTTACCGTTAATTTTCCTAGGTATCTATTGGCAAGCGTATCTAAAATACATTCTTTTTTTATTCTATTGTAAAACGCTTCATGTCCTAAATTGTTTACGTGTATATAATCATAAAAATATTGACTAGCTATTGTCCCATCATCATTTGCAATCCCATCCCAAAAATCAACCGCCTTTTCCGCAAAACGAGTGAGCACCCATGATCTAAAATTTTTCAAATTAGTCATTTGTTCTGGCGTCATGTTATATCTTGGTTGACTTGTAGTAACCCAAACTGGAATTTTTAAAGAATCTGCGATTCTCATTGTAGCTTCAAAGTTTGCTTGTTGTTCTGCTAGTGTATAATTACTTGCAGCATCATTTGAAGGCATATTTATTATAATTGCATCTGGCCGATCTAATAGAGCCGCAGAAATATTAAACTCCGTATTTGGATATGGCCTATCTGTAGGTGGAACATAACCAGTTGGTCTTAAATTATGATAGGTTCTATAACCTGGAATGCCATAATTTACAATGTTGTTTAAAGGATTTTTTCTTTTTAGGTACGCACGGTATTTTGAAACAAAACTACTGTCGGTAGAACTTGCGCCAGTTCCATATGTTGTTGAAGATCCCAATATGACTAACTTCCAAGATTTATTGCAATTAACTACATCAGAATCTCCAGCATGAACATTTAAGGAAATAAAAATGGTTAAAAAAAGTAGAATAGTTTTCATTTGTATTTTTAAACAATTAAAATTTTATCAAAACCCAGATTCAACATCAAAATACAACAATCAATGTTGGTTTGAGAAGTAATGGATTTCAAATAGAATTTAGAGGAAAATGATTTTAAATTGGAGTCTCGGATTAGTACAAATATTATAGATACGGAAATAACAACTATGAAATATTATATTTCCTTCACAAATATAACAAGGATTTTTTTGAATCATAATTATTTCTAGTATAATTATTAATTTTTTTGTTGAAAGGAACTAAAAAAAATATAAACAAAATAGACATTTGTCCAAATGGTGAAATATCCATTAATAGCCAATTAAACAGATGAAAAAGAATTAGAAAAACACCGATTAAATTGTCGTATTTCTTGGTAAAAAATCCAATAATAGTAGATATTTCAAGAACTATTGCTCCAAAAAAAAGCAATTGAGTCCAGTTTTTATGATTCACTAAATAACTATTTATAAAGGTTTTAACACCCATATTATGCTCAATATAATAAGGCAATAATTGTTGGGTTAAAATAGTACTTAGATGGTTGGTATTTAAAACTCCATCCCCGAAAATTTTAAATATTGCAGATGAGGTATAAAAAAACAAAATCCAGTAACGAAGCAATTCAAAAGCCAGCATCTTGTTTTTATCTGAATTAAACATTAACGGAACTAGAACCCAAACAAACCCAGATTGATAATTTCGATGCCCGAGATAACCACTAAGGGTTACATAATAAAGCAACAACAATAAAACGGTAACCCTTATCCATTTTTCATTGAATTTAAAAAGGGACATCAAAAGAAATCCAATTGTAGCAAAATCTAAAAGGGCTGCTAGTATCGGATATTTTAAAAGGGTTTGAGGAATATACAAACCATAAAAAATCCAGTATAAGGGATCTACGCCAATATTAAAATAAGGCGCATGGCTAATTGAAGTATAACCTACCCCCGAAATCTGAAAAATCAAAAACTCTATAAATACCAATAAAATCAATTTTTTGGCAGAATCTGTTCGAAGTAATGTCAAAAACTTATTCATCATTTTGAGTTTTAGTTGAACACAAAATGTTTGAATCAATAAATGCCACCATACCATTTTCTATTCCTATCTTATATTTTACCAATTCAAAATGATCAATTGGTTGAACTTTTATACCTGCATAAGTTGCATACCATCTTGCCCATCTTTTGAAGTCAACCTCCCCCGGTGTTAGTGCATTTTGTAAAATCGAATTCTGGTTTTTATTTTTGAATTTTTCATCAATGTAAGTGTTTAAATAATTACGCTGATTATGATTTACATAGTCTGCATATTTTGTTATAGATTGTTCTAAAAAATCCTTTTTCCAATACATGAAATACGTGTAATTAACTCGTTGTCCATTAATTTTTAAATAATAACAATTTGATTCTGGATTTTGCGAATTACTGTACATGTTATTATATGGAAACATAGCCATGTCCATTTTTTTATACAAACACACAAAATATATTACCATGAATAAAATCACAACTGCAAAAGCCCATTTGCTGTGATTAAATAATTTGTATAGAAAAGTTGAACTCATTTAATTTTCGGGAGTTTCGTTTTTTACAAACTGCTTTTTTAAATCGAAAAATAAAAATAGAAATACGATTAAATAAGCTAATGAACTAATAATCGCCGCGGAGTAAACACCATATTTTGGAATCAGCAACCAATCTAGAATTAAGACCAAGCATAGGCCCAACAAGTCGCCAATAAAAATCTTTTTGATGTTTCCGTTATTGATGTAAATGGCATTGATTAAAGTAAGCAATCCCAATCCTACAAACCCAGGCATTAATATAAACATGAGCTGATACATTTCGCCAAAAGAATCGCCAAAAATTAAAGGATAAATAATTTTACCTGTTCCTATCAAAATTAAAGCGGCAATACAAATCAGCAGAACATAAGGTTTAATCATTTTCATCCAAGCCTTATAATCAGACCCAATTTTTTCTGTACTTACAAATGGAAGCAAAGTTGAACTGATGATTGAAGAAAAGTAAATAAAATATTGACCAATTTTACCGCATTGTACATAATTACTAAGTGTAAACACATCGCAATATTGAGCAACAAAAAAATTATCCACCCTTAAAAAACAAAAATAAATTACCGAAGAAACCATGATAAAAAAACCATGTTTGTAAAAAGAACGCCAGTTTATGGTTGAGCCTATGCTTTGATTTTTATAATTGCTTTGCATTAAAAAAATGATTCCTTGTAAAAAATACAAAGCACCGAAACCTAAACTAATCATTGCTATCAAATGAGGATGATTGGGTATGGCAAAAAAATACAAGAAAAACAGAAAAATGACATTTGTAATGACCAACACCAAATTTTGAAAATTAAACTTTTTAATGGAAGTCAATAATCCCTGAAAAAGTATCATCATTAAATTACCAACGCCCATCAAACATAATCCAAACCAGGGTTGATGTAAATACAACTCAATTTGATTAAAAAATAAACTGACAAAAATAATTAAGCAAAAGGCAAAGAATAAAGTAGCTTGAATTAGCTTTTTACGAATGATTTGATACAATGCATTTTCACGCGAAACCCAAGCAATTGCTGAATAATCGAGTCCAAAACTGAATACAAAAGCAATGGTATTCATGATGTATAATTCATTAAAATAAATCCCACTAAAATTTGCGCCTACCCTCCTAACAATCAGCACATTTATACAAAAAACGATGAAATGATTCAACAGTTTTCCTGCAATATTCTGCTTGATTATGGAAGAGATATTTTTCAATTTGTTGAAATTAATGTTTCAATGCACTAATGATTGCGGCAAATTCTGAAGCAACCAAACTAGCGCCTCCAACAAGCCCTCCATCAACATCGGGTTTTCCAAAAATATCAGCCGCGTTAGACGCTTTTACGCTACCACCATATAAAATCGAAACCGAGTTTGCTATTTCGGAGCCGTATTTTTGGGCTATGACTTGGCGAATATGCGCATGCATCTCTTGTGCCTGATCGCTACTCGCCGTTTTGCCTGTACCTATTGCCCATATTGGTTCGTAGGCAATAATAAAATCCTTCATTTGTACTTCAGACAAATGAAATAAGCTTTCTTTTAATTGAATTTCTACAAAATCATTTTGAGTATTTGCCTCACGAATTTCCAAAGGTTCACCGCAACAAAAAATGGGTTTGATATTAAATTCAATTGCACGATTGACTTTTTGAGCTAAGGTTTCATTGCTTTCGAAATAATATAATCTGCGTTCACTGTGTCCGATAATGGCATATTGGATAGATATGCCATTCAACATTTCTGCGCTAGTTTCTCCAGTGTATGCGCCATTGGTGGTAGCTGCGATATTTTGTGAAGCAATTTCAATTTGAGGCATTTTAATTTGTTGCTTAACTGGAATTAAATAAGGGAAAGGAACTGCCAATAAAACTTGCTGATTATCTGAAATCGATAGATTTTGATTTTGAAGATCTGTCACCAGCTGTTGGGCCTGAGTCAAACTTAAATTCATTTTCCAATTGGCTGCAGCTATTTGTTTACGCATGTTTTAAATTTTGATGTATGTTTTTTAAAATTTCAATTTCTTGATTTGTCATTTGTTGTTGTTTGGATTGTTTCCATTTTTGAATATCAACTATTGCTTTGTCGATATTATACGTTTCATTGCCCCAAGTAAAATTAGGTACAAATTTAGGTGGCATTTCGTTTCCAAAAATATTGCAAGAAACGCCCACAACGGTTCCTGTGTTAAAGGATGTATTTATGGCAGATTTACTATAATCCCCCATGATCAATCCGGCTTTATTTCCAACTTCTATATTTTTTAATTGATGTGAAAGTTGCATTTTAACGGGACTGAAATTATTTTTCACATTGCTATTGGTTGTGCCAGCGCCAAGATTACACCAAGAACCAATTACACTATCGCCCAAATAGCCATCATGCGCTTTATTGCTATAATCAAATATCACAGCGTTTTTTATTTCGCCCCCAACTACACTTTGTTTTCCAATGGATGTTGCGCCATAAATTTTAGCACCCATTTTTACCACTGCATTTTCGCCTAACGAAAACGGACCTCTAATCATTGCGCCTTCCATAATTTGAGCGCCTTTCGCAATATAAATTGGACCGGTTGAGGCATTTAAAATACAATGAGCAATTTGTGAACCTTCCGAAATAAATACATCTTCCGACTGAATCACTTGAACAGTTTCTGGAATTTTTTGGGATTGCTTTTCTTTGGAAATTAATTTAAAATCCATCCGTAAAGCCCAGTCATTTAGTTGAAAAATATGCCAAGGATATTTTATGATTTTTATTGAATCATCTTCTCCTATAAAAACACCAGATTTACTTTTATCTATAATTGTTTGATAATTATCAACTGTAGGAATTAATGCTGCATTTATAACAACAGCATTTTCTGACGAATTTGAAATTGTAGCAACGCCCTCGGTTAACTTTTCCCATTTTTCTCTGATGGAAAAAATACCAATATTAATATCTGCAACATGTCTGGTTAATGAAAAAGGAATCAAATTTTCTTTAACATACGTATCATCTAAATAAATGTTCATTGAGATAAAAATAAGCCAATTAGTTGAATTGGGGAAAAGGGAAAGAAGAAAACTGGATGCTGGATAGTATTTCGTTCCGATTAGAGCATTCAACACCAAACGCCAAACACCAAACGTTTTGAAGGATTGATAACCGTTTATAAAAATAAAAAAATCCCGATGAAAAACTCACCGGGACTGTAATATTATTAAAGCTTGACTTATTTTGCTTTTTTCTCGTAACGCTTTTTGAATTTGTCGATACGACCTGCTGTATCCACCAATACGTTTTTACCCGTATAAAATGGATGTGAAGTGTTTGAAATCTCCAATTTAATTACTGGATATTCTTGTCCGTCTCCTTCGAAAACAATTGTTTCGTTGGTATGCGCTGTAGAGCGACTTAAAAAAGTTGTACCATTACTCATGTCTTTAAATACAACTGGTCTGTAATTTTTTGGATGAATTTCTGCTTTCATTTTTTATGGTTTTGTGTACGGATTTTGCCGTACTGATTAATTTAGGAATGCGAAACTAATGCTTTATTCCTTAAAATTCGCATTTTTCTTTTTATTTTTTACGCAAACTAGCTTTTCATATTTACATATTGCAATGCAATACCCAAATCCCAACCTTTGCTCAAAGCAATTACTTCTTGTAAATCATCAATTTTCTTTCCAGTAATTCTGATGATATCGTCCATAATTGCTGCTTGAACTTTAATGCCGCTATCTTTTATCAATTTCACGATTTTTTTTGCATCTTCTTGCTTTATTCCATTACGAACAGGCACTTCCTTTTTGGTTATTTTACCACTGATATAAGGCGTTTTGCTCAAGTCGTAAACTTCTGCTGCAAGTCCTTGTTTCATACTTCTGCTGATTAACACATCTACAATTTGCTCAATTTTCATGTCGCTATCTGCTTCCAGATTTACTTTGAAATCTTTTTTATTCAGTTCTATAAGTACATGAGCACCTTTAAAATCAAATCGATTGGTGATTTCTTTATTCACCACATTTACGGCATTATCTAATGTTTGAAGATCAACTTTACTTGTAAAATCAAATGATGGCATAGTTTTTATTTTAAGATCAAGAATTTATTTCTGGTTTGGGATTTAGTTTTTTTGCAAATAACATCAATAAGACTCCTATTCCAATTAAGGCAAGTGCGATTATTTCGGCTTGTGTAAGTTGATATTTGTACCTGATATTTACACGCATCATTTCGATGAGGTATCTTTCGGTTCCATTGAGTAAAAGATATAAACCAAACATAAAATATGGCATTTTAATCTTCTTTCTATTCCACCACATGATTAAGAATAAAAAACTACAGATAATTGTTTCATACAATGGCGTCGGAAATACCGGCGAAGGCAACACCCGATTGTGTTCATCCGTAATATTAGGCATTAGTAAGCCATCTTTATTTACGTTTTGGGCATAGTTATTGGCAAATAAAAAAGTAGGTAAGAATGAAGGTCCTTTTACAGATTTATGTGGCACATCTTTTAATGAAGGATAAATCCTATCGGTAACATAGGTTTGACTGTTACCTTCAATAAGCATGCCCTTCAGAAAATAGGTAGAATCACGATCAAGCATTTTTTCAAAATCACCCGACTTCGCTATTGTGGTTTTACCATTTGCATCGTTAACGAAAGCGCTGTTGTAAATTCCCCAATCTCCATCACCAGAAACATGACAACCAATTCGACCAATGGCATAAGCAATCATTAATGCTGGTGCTGCTGCGTCCATCAGATGTTTTAGTTTGATGTGCTTTTGGTAGGCATAAGTTAAAATAGCAATAGTAGCTAAAATCAAACCGCCATAAAATGTAAGTCCGCTTTGTGAGAAAAGATGTTGAATTGGACTTTCCCAAAACTCATCCCAATGTTCTAAATTATCGAATAGCTTAGCGCCTAAAATTCCAAACATCAATCCCAGTACGATGATGTCTCCTACTCTATCGTGGGGCCAAATCCTGATGCTTCTTTTTTCAGGGACTGCAAGTTTTTGTTTGTTTTTTTCTTGCCATTTTAAATAAATCAAAAGTGCAGATAAAGCCAAACCGGTTAATACATTTCCTTGACTAGAAAAAATATAATCTTGAGGCGAAATATCTGCTGTTTTACTTAAAAAAATCCCGCCTACTTTATATCCAAAAATGAATCCAAGTAACCCATTGGTTAATAGCTCAGATATGCTTGCGGGCTTACCCACCTCAACCGTTTCTTCTTTTGGCAAAAGAAACCCAAGTTTTTCTTTTCGTTTTAGTTCTGATGTAAGTACCCAAGCGGCTACTAAAAACGCAACCGCAACCATTAAACCAAACGTGTTTAAAAAGCTTAAGCTATGCCATTCTACTCCAAACCAATCTTTAAAAACATAATACAAATTGGGATACATGCGATATTAAGGTTTTATGAATTGGAAAGATAACGATTAAATTAGTTGCAATGTGTTTCAAATGCACCCATTAGATTTTCCGCAATCATTTGTGCGCTTCTGCCTTCAATGTTATGTCTTTCAATAAAATGAACCAATTGGCCATTTTTAAACAACGCAATTGCTGGTGAAGACGGTGGATAAGGCATCAGGTGTTGTCTTACTTGATTAACCGCGGCAATATCAAACCCTGCAAAAGTGGTGGTGATATGTGTTGGTTTTTTTGCTGCATGTTGAACAGCCATCAATACGCCTGGTCTAGCCGTACCTGCACTGCAACCGCATACTGAGTTAATCATCACTAATGCCGTTCCTTCGGCAGACAATACTTTTTCAACATCGTCTGGACTTAATAATTCTTGAAAACCGTTTTCGGTTAACTCTTCTTTCATTGGTATTACAATCTCTGCTGGATACATATAAAAAGGTTTAAGGGTTTAATGGTTGTTTATGGTTTGTTGTTTATTGTTTATTGTTTGGTGTTTGGTGTTTGGTGTTTGGTGTTTGGTGTTTGGTGTTTACTATTTTTTTGTTTCGCGCAAAGCTCGCAAAGGTGCAAAGGCCGCAAAGGGAAATTACTTCCACCATTAAACCCTTAAACTTTTAAACCAGTGAAGCGAATTAAACTCTTTTTGTTTGTTGTTTCTTTTTGAAACTTACTGCTATCTAGTACCCCAAAATCTTCAACATACTTTGTGCTGTTTGTTCTTTTGCGTATACCCAATCCACTAATTTGCCATTTTTATCGTGGCCAATTATGATGTGTTTGGGTGACGGAATCATACAATGTTTAATACCTCCATAACCGCTGATTTGATCTTGATAAGCTCCGGTATGGAAAAACCCAACATATAATGGTTCGGGGTCGTCGCCTAATTTAGGCAAAAACACCTCATTGATATGCTCCTCCGAATCGTAATAATCATGACTATCGCAAGTGATTCCACCCAAAACAACCCGGTGATATTCATTGTCCCATTTATTAATCGGCAACATTAAAAATTTCTCTCCTATTCCCCAAGTATCAGGTAATGTAGTAATGAAAGACGAATCAATCATATACCAAGTTTCCCTGTCGTTTTGCATTTTTTGTCCGATTACACTGTAAATGTGTGCCATACTCTCTCCTACGGTATAACTACCAAATTCTGTAAAGATATTCGGCATCGGTACTTTATTTCTGGTACAAGCTACTTTGATATTACGAACAATTTCATTGATCATGAATTGATAATCGTATTCAAAACCAAGTGAGTGTTTGATAGGGAATCCGCCACCAATGTTGATTGAATCTAGTTCTGGACAGATCTTTTTCAATTGGCAATATAGATTGATTACTTTATTCAATTCACTCCAGTAATAAATATCATCTTTTATGCCTTTATTTAAAAAGATGTGCAACATTTTCAATTGAAAACGGTGTTCATTTCCTTCAATTTTATCAACGTAAAACTCCAAAATATCTTTCGCTCTAATGCCCAAACGTGAGGTATAAAACGGAAAATTGGGTTCTTCTTCAGCTGCTACTCGAATGCCTAAATTGAATGGTACTTTTACAGATTTTATATAAGCCTTCAGCTCTTCTTTATTATCTAAAATCGGCACTACGTTTTTGAAACCACTGTTAATCAATCCTGCGATGCGCTGTGTATATGGCTTTTGCTTATAACCATTGCAGATGATGAAAATGTCTTTGTTGATTTTTTTCTTTTCGTGTAGTTTCTTGATGATGTCGATATCATAAGCATACGATGTTTCGAGATGAATATCGTTTTTCAAAGCTTCTTCCACTACAAAAGAAAAATGCGAGCTTTTGGTACAATAACAATAATTATACTTACCAGTGTATTTATGTTTTTTAAACGCTGAAGCGAACATTTCTTTCGCCTTTTTGATTTGCATGCCAATTTTAGGAAGATAGCTCAATTTAAGAGGCGTGCCATATTTATCAATCAAGGCTTTAATATCTTGATTATTATATTGTAGATAATCACTCACTAATTTATAATCAGGTTGGGGGAAATTAAAAGTTTGATCAACCAGATCTTTGTAAGTGTTATTCATTCCATCATTAACGATTCTAGACAAGGGCGTAAATTTTTATTGGCAAAGATATCAAATGCGTATTGAAATACCCTAGATTTTACAATCGAAATTTCCAAGTCGAAAATCCGGGTTAAAAATAAAATCCGGATACAATAATGCATCCGGATTTAAAAAAAGTTAACGTATGAATATTACTTAACTGAATCAACTAATTTTTTGAATGATTCTGGTTCGTTCATAGCAAGATCAGCTAAAACTTTACGATTTAAATCGATGTTCTTTTGTGCTAATCTGTTGATGAATACGCTGTAAGTCATTCCTTCTGCACGAACTGCAGCGTTGATACGAGCAATCCATAATGTGCGGTATTCACGCTTTTTCAATTTACGTCCAACATAAGCGTATGTTAAACCTTTCTCCATTACGTTTTTCGCAACGGTATATACATTTTTACGTTTGCCGTAATATCCTTTAGCGGCTTTTAAAATTCTTTTTCTGCGAGCTCTACTGGCTACTGCATTTACTGAACGTGGCATATTTTAATTTTTTAAAAAGTTAATGGTTTGATGAAAATTACAATGGGATATTATTTCATTCCCAATAAACGTTTTACAAAACGCATGTTAGAATCAGCAACGGTACCGTCGATACGCATATTACGTTTACGCTTTGTTGATTTTTTTGTAAGGATGTGTCTTTTGAACGCTTTTTGAAATGTAATTTTACCTGAACCGGTAACTTTGAAGCGCTTTTTTGCGCTACTGTTGGTTTTAACCTTTGGCATTTTATAACTTTTATTCGTTACTCCCTGCTGGCGTTCCGAACAGACGGAAACTTATGGAGCCATGTGGGAAATGTCGAAATTTTCATTTCGGAGCGCAAATATAGGGTATTGGGTTTGAAATTTTGGTATGATTGGGGAGTTTTTTTTTGGGGTGGCCATAATCCGAAATTATGAATTATGGGTCTGAATGTCGAAAGAATGGAATTATTGTTGGTTTAAAAACATTTGGCTTACTCTATGGTTGACAATTATGTCCCAAATAGTAATGGATTTGATAATTTTTTAAAAAGGATTATTACGATAATAAAATTATCTAAACTTGAAAAAAACAAGTATTGAAGATTTATAACTCTTTTTAAATTGAAGTTAAAATAGGGTCTGTAAATTAAACTGTGTCAAAAATCATTTTGTTCTAGTAAAAAAGAGTTGACGACGGCTCCCTTACATAGAGCAAGTCGTTGACTCTTTTTTACGATGAAAGTCATAGATCTGTTTTCATTCTATCAGCAAATATAATCTTTAG
>CANFUJ010000042.1 GCA_947450165.1 Chitinophagaceae bacterium | reverse complement strand
TGGAAGTAACTCCCATCAAGATTCAAGTATAAAAATTGATTTTTTATGATTCATCTAACCATAAACAACAAACCACAAACAATAAACAATTTTAGCCTTTTCTCACCGGCAGTGCCATTACAGAACCACATTTTTTACAAGTACGTTTATGTTCATCCGCATAGAAACCTTCCATAACGGGTGGCAATTGTTTTACGATATCTGTTACGTTCAAATGTGCTTCGTATAATTTGTCGCCACATTTTTCGCAATACCATAAAAATCCATCTTCTTCAGTTGCCCTTACTTTTTCGATTACCAACCCAACTGTGTTTTCGCCTCGTTGAGGTGAATGCGGCGTTTTTGGTGGCAATAAAAACATATCCCCTTCATGTATATGAATATCTTTTGGCTCGCCATTGTCAATTATTTTTACCACAATATCTCCCTCTATTTGATAATACAATTCTTCGCTTTCATTGTAATGATAATCTTTACGCGAGTTGGGGCCACCAACCACCATTACAATAAAGTTTTCTGCATCTTTATAAATACATTGATTTCCAACTGGCGGTTTTAATAAATGACGATGTTCATCTATCCATTTTTTTAAATTGAAAGGAGCTAATATGGCCATATATTTAAAATTTTAGAGTGGAAAGATAATTTTTTTTTATCATTACAAGCTGATTTTAAATCTAGAAATTAAATAAACAAACCGAAGTTAAAAACTTATTTATTTACCTTTATCGCATGCAATTAGATATCCCTTTTCAACTTGATAATTTTATTGATGGCAATTTTTTAGCCCCAATAAAAAATAACTTTTTGGATAATGTCAACCCGGCTACAGGATTAATGGTTGGAAAAATTCCCAATAGTACTGCCGAAGATGTTGAATTAGCTGTTGCAGCAGCAAAAAAAGCTTTCCCAGAATGGTCAACTTCAAGCCCAGAAAAACGTTTTCGTATTCTGAATCGCATTGCAGAATTGATTGAAGAAAATATGGAAACGTTGACCTTAGCCGAAACCAATGACAATGGAAAACCGTTGTGGTTAAGCAATCAAGTTGACATACCAAGGGCTTCTTCTAATTTCCGTTTTTTTGCTACGGCTGCCATGCAATTCGCATCAGAGAGCCATTCACAAGAAAACCATTCCATTAATTATACCCTTCGTCAGCCAATCGGTATTGTGGGTTGTATATCCCCATGGAATTTACCTTTATATTTATTTACTTGGAAAATAGCACCCGCTTTGGCTGCAGGAAATTGCGTGATTGCCAAACCATCAGAAGTAACTCCAGTTACAGCGTATCTTTTGGCTAAAATTTGCAAAGAAGCAGGAATGCCAAATGGTGTATTAAATATCTTACATGGAGATGGACCTTCATGCGGCGAGGCCATTGTAAAACATCCATCAATAAAAGCAATCTCTTTTACTGGAAGTACAAAAGCTGGAGAGAAAATCGCTTCTATTGCCGCTCCAATGTTTAAAAAATTATCATTAGAACTTGGCGGTAAAAATCCCAATATCATTTTTGCAGATTGTGATTGGAAAAAAATGTTGTTCAATACCATTCGCTCTTCTTTTGGCAATCAAGGACAAATATGCTTGTGTGGTAGTCGTATTTTAATTGAAGCAAGTGTGTATGAAAAATTCAAAACTGATTTTATTCCTTGGGTAGAAAAATTAAACAATGGCGATCCATTATTAGAAACGTCAAAACAAGGTGCATTGGTTAGTAAGGTGCATTTTGAAAAAGTATTGCACTGTATTGAATTGGCAAAACAAGAAGGTGGTAAAATATTATGTGGCGGACATGCCGTTAAAGTTGAAGGCCGTTGCGAAAATGGATATTTTATTGCGCCTACTGTGATTGAAAACCTTGGCCCCAATTGCAGAACAAATCAAGAAGAGATTTTCGGTCCCGTTGTAACCTTACAACCTTTTAATACCATTGAAGAAGCACTCCAATTGGCTAACGCAACAGATTACGGTTTGGCAGCAACCATTTGGACTCAAGATATTTCAAAAGCTAACTTAGTGGCATCAAAAATAGAATCGGGTATTGTATGGATAAATTGCTGGTTGGAAAGAGATTTACGGACCCCATTTGGCGGCATTAAAAATAGCGGTGTAGGCAGAGAAGGCGGCTGGGAAGCGATGAAGTTTTTTACCGAGGCGAAGAATGTGTGCGTAGGATATTAGTTTGGGGTTTGGGGTTTGTTGTTTGTTGTTTGTTGTTTATTGTTTATTGTTTGGGGTTTGGGGTTTGTTTGGGGTTTGGGGTTTGTTTGGGTTTCTGAATTTTCTTCAGTTCTTTTTCATTGTCAGAGATTTAATTCAGAATAATTTTAATGTACATTTTTAAAAGTACAATTAAAATAACATGGCAACAATCAGAAGATTTGAAGATTTGGAAATTTGGCAAATAGCAAGACAATTAAACAAAGAAATAATCGAACTTACAAAATCAACAGAATTAAGAAGAGATTTTGGATTGAAAGATCAGATCATGAGATCATCTGAATCCGTAATGAACAACATAGCAGAAGGTTTTGGCAGAGCGAGTAGACTTGAGTTCATTCAATTTTTAAGTATCTCAAGAGGCTCAGCTAATGAATTAAAATCACAACTAATTCAAGGACTCGATAAAAAATATATAAATGAAATAAGTTTCAACAATCTAATTACTGAAACTGAAAAATTAAACAACAAAACAGCAGCATTCATCAATTACTTAAATTACTCTAAATACAAAGGTCTAAAATTTATGAACAGAGAAATATCGAACACAACAACAAACAACAAACAACAAACAACAAACATTACATCAAACAACAAACCACAAACAACAAACGATATTATCAAAACCACCAATGCTGCTTCTCCCCTCGGCGCTTATCCTCACGCCCGAAAAGTCGGCAATTTGCTTTTCCTATCAGGCATCGGTAGCCGAAGAGCATCCGACAATCAAATCCCTGGATTAGAATTAGACGAAGCAGGCAACATCTTAAAATACGATATCGAAGCCGAATGCCATTCTGTATTTGCAAATGTAAAAGCGGTGTTGGAAGCTAGTGGTAGTAGCTGGGATAAAATGGTGGATGTTACTGTTTTCCTTACAAACATGAAAACCGACTTCCCTATTTATAATAAAATTTATGGCGAATATTTTAAAGGCGTGGAAGCTTGCAGAACTACTGTAGAAATAAAAAGCTTACCCACACCTATTTGTATTGAATTAAAAGTAATCGCCACAATAGAATAATTATGTTCAAAAGGTTTCAGAGGTTCAAAACGTTCAATAAGTTGACCTTTTGAACCCATTGAACGTATTGAACTTCTTGAACAAAAAAAAAAAAAATGAATTTCTCAAACACACTCGAATTCGCCAAACAACTGGATGAACAAGACACGCTGAAACATTTTCGTGATCGGTTTTATATTCCAATGATTAATGACAAAGAGTCCATTTATTTTACAGGAAACTCTTTAGGTCTACAACCAAAAACCACACAAGATTATGTGCTAAACGAACTTGAAGATTGGGCAAACTATGGTGTTGAAGGTCACTTTCACGCCAGAACACCTTGGGTAAGTTACCATGAAATTTTCCCGGATTTGTTAGCCGATATTGTTGGTGCAATGCCGGAGGAAATCGTTGTGATGAATCAACTTACGGTAAATCTACATTTGTTGATGACGAGTTTTTATCGCCCTACAAAAGAGCGATTTAAAATTATCTGCGAAGCAAAAGCATTTCCTTCAGACCAATATGTTTTTCAATCACAAGCAAACATTCACGGATTGAAACCTGAAGATGTTATTATTGAAGTATTTCCAAGAGAAGGCAGTTCCTACATAGATAAACAAGACATACTTGATACAATTAAAACACATGGAAATGAAACAGCATTGGTAATATTTGGTGGAGTGAATTATTACAGCGGACAAGTTTTTAAAATGCAAGAAATTTGCAAAGCTGCCCATGAAGTAGGTGCATATTGCGGTTTTGATTTGGCACATGCTGCCGGAAATATTGCATTAGAACTACACGATTGGAATGTAGATTTTGCTTGCTGGTGTTCTTATAAATATTTAAATAGCGGACCAGGTGGTGTTTCAGGTGCGTTTATTCATCAACGTCATATACAAAATACAGAATTGCCTAGATTAGCGGGTTGGTGGGGCCACGACAAAGAGAATCGTTTTAAAATGGAAAAACAATTCCAACCCATTCCAACAGCTGAAGGATGGCAATTGAGTAATGCGCCTGTGTTAAGTATGGCTGCACATAAAGCATCGCTCGATATTTTTGCTGAAGCTGGAATGCACAATCTCGCAAAAAAAGGAAAAGCATTAAGCGCATATTTACTGTTTATATTAAACGAAATAAACCAAGCTTGCAACAACACGTTTATTGAAATCTTAACCCCAACTGATGAAGAAGAACGTGGTTGCCAAGTTTCAATGTTGATGCTAAAAGATGGTAGAAGAATTTTTGAGGAATTGATTAAAGCAGGAATCATACCGGATTGGCGAGAACCAAATGTGATAAGAATAGCACCAGTGCCATTGTATAATACCTTTGAAGATATTTACAATTTTGGACAGGTTTTACAGAAGTATATGATTGTGTAATATGGAGTTAGATTTTATTGTTCAAAAGGTTTATTTAAATTTTGTATTGGTTGAAAATATCCAACCAAATCGAATATTTTGAATATTTTGAACACTTCAACGTTTAGAACTCATTGAACCTTTTGAACTCATTGAACCTAACCTATTGAAAGCATTGAACATTTTAAACTTTATAATAAAATGAAAAAAGAAATCACCATAATCGGCGCAGGATTAGTCGGTTCGTTACTATCTATTTATTTATCCAAACAAGGATATCAAGTAAATATTTATGAACGTCGTTCCGACATGCGGAAAATAAAAATGCAAGCAGGACGCTCTATCAACTTAGCATTGAGCGATCGAGGTATAAAAGCATTGGAAGAAGTAGGCTTGATGGATGAAATCAGAAAAATTGCAATCCCAATGCATGGCCGACAAATGCATCATGTAGATGGATCTCAAAAATATCAGCCCTATGGTAAAGATGGACAATTTATAAACTCCGTTTCAAGAGGTGAATTGAATTGTACGTTGATGGATTTGGCCGAAAGTCATCACGTGAATATCCATTTCAATGAAAGATGTGATCACATCAATTGGACAACCAATGAAATTCATTTTACCAATACTGAAAAAAATGAAGCGCATATTGTAAAGCAAGATTTGATTTTTGGCAGCGATGGTGCTTTTGCCGCTTCTCGCCTTACTCATCAATTGCAGCACAACAGATTTAATTACGAACAACATTATATTGATTTTGGTTATAAAGAGCTTACCATTCCTGCAGGAGAAAATGGTGCTTTTTTAATGGAGAAAAATGCATTGCACATTTGGCCTCGCGGAAATTACATGTTGATTGCATTGCCGAATGTTGACGGCAGTTTTACTTGTACTTTATTTTTTCCTTTCGAAGGAAAACCTTCATTTGAAAGCATAAAAACGCCTGAAGATTCAAGAGCATTTTTTAAAGAAATTTTTCCTGATGCCGCTGCAATGATGCCCGAATTGGAGAAAGAGTTTTTTAATAATGCCACGTCTTCGCTCGTTACCGTAAAATGTTTCCCTTGGATTAGAACTGATAAATTTGCTTTGATTGGAGATGCTGCTCACGCCATTGTACCGTTCTTCGGACAAGGCATGAATTGTGGATTTGAAGATTGCGCTGTTTTGAATAATCTAATTACAAAACACAATCACAATTGGTCATTAATTTTGGATGAATATCAAACCTTGCGTAAACCAGATGGAGACGCTATCGCAACCCTTGCCCTGAATAATTTTGTGGAAATGCGGGATAAAGTTGCAGATGAAACTTTCATCCTACAAAAAAAGATTGAAGCTCATTTCAGCGCTAAACATCCCGAAAAATGGACACCAGCTTATAGTTTGGTTACGTTTAGTCCCGAGGTTCGATACAGCGAAGCCCTTAGCAGAGGAAATAAACAACAATCTATAATGGACGAAGTAATGAAAACGGAAAACATACAAGAAATTTGGGACAGTGCACAAATTGAAGAAATGATGTTAGCAGCAATTAATAAAACAAATAAAAAATGAATAGAAAGCAATTAATTGAAACGATAAAATCAAAACAGAGTTTTCTTTGTGTTGGATTAGATACAGATCTAGAAAAGATCCCAGCTTATTTTCAATCTAGACCCAATGGTGTGGTTGAATTCAATAAACAAATTATAGATGCCACCAAAGATTATTGTGTGAGCTATAAAATAAACACTGCATTTTACGAAGCCATGGGCGCAAGAGGTTGGGATGCTATGGAAGAAACCTGCGAATATATTCCTGAAACACATCTTAAAATTGCAGACGCCAAAAGAGCTGATATTGGAAATACTTCCACATACTACGCAAAAGCATTTTTCGAAAAAATGAAATTTGATGCCATTACCGTTGCGCCTTATATGGGCGAAGACAGCATTCGACCATTTTTAGATTATGACAACAAATGGACCATTGTATTGGGACTAACCAGTAACAAAGGGGCCTATGATTTTGAATTGCAAAAACTTAAAAACGAAAAACACGTTTACGAGCAGGTATTGGAAACCGTTAGTCTTTGGGGAAATGAAAACAATTTAATGTTTGTTGTAGGTGCTACACAAGCCGAAGAGTTGGCAAACATTCGTAAAATAATTCCAAACAATTTCTTATTGGTACCAGGTGTAGGTGCACAAGGAGGAAGTTTGGCTGATGTAGCCAAATACGGTATGAATAAGGATTGCGGCTTGCTGGTGAATGCATCAAGAGCAATTATTTATGCAAGCAATGAAGCTGATTTTGCAGAAAAAGCTACAGAATTTTCATTAAGTTATCAATTGGAGATGAAGCAGTTGCTTACTTTATTGTAATTCTATTTTTCAAAAAAATAAATTTAAACATCATTTTAAAACATACAATCATGAACAAACTATTCTTATCATTAACCATTAGCATTTTACTTTCAGGCGTTGTAAATATCGCCAATGCGCAAAAAGTAAAATCTTCAACCGAAATAATGGAAGCCGCATATAAACAAGCGAACAAAGAAAAAAAGAATGTCCTTTTAATCTTTCATGCGAGTTGGTGTTCGTGGTGTAAAAAAATGGATGCTGCAATCAATGATAAGTCCTGCAAAAAATTATTTGAAGACAATTATTGTATTGTTCATTTAACCGTTGAAGAAAACGAAAAAAATAAAAATCTTGAAAATCCGGGGGCAGAGGAGTTAAAGAATAAATTTCATGGCGAATCATCTGGCTTGCCTTTTTGGTTGATAATAGATGATAAAGGGAAATTACTTGGTGATAGTTATATCAGAAAAGATGGACAATCATTGGATACACCTGGAGAAAACATCGGTTGTCCTGCTGCAGAAAACGAAGTTGCCGCTTTTAGTGCGATATTGAAAAGAACGTCCAAATTAACCGACGAAGAATTGTTGATTATAGAAGCGCGTTTTAAAAAGAATAAATAAGGCCCCCTCAATCCCCCAAGGGGGAAAGTTTTTTAACACGAAGGCACGAAGACGCAAAGTCACGAAGTTTTTTTTAAAACAAAGATGCTAATTTTTGGAAAATGCTTATTTTATGTGATTGACAACAAACCACAAACTACAAACAATAAACATTTAAACACTACCCCATTTAGGGATTTAGCGGGCTCAATAATTCCTTAGGATCTACATTAAGCGCAGTTGCAATAAGTGAAAGATATGAAACGCTGAAATTTACTTTACCCAATTCTACCCTATTTATTTGCGAATAATCTTTGTCGTTACATCTAAATGCCAGGTCTGTTTGCGTCAACCCCTGACTCGTTCTGATGTCCCTGATTTTTTGACCAATCTTAGCTAAAAAATCATCATCCCGATAATATCGTTTTTTCTGCTGTTTCAATCATACAAAGATAATGTTTAAGGAGAATTTGTCATAGGGAGAATTATCCCTATATTTGATTTAAAATTATTTTATATGAAACATTTATTTCTTCTATTCTCAGCAGTTTTGGTAATCTTTGGTTGCTCAACCAACAACAACGGAACCGTTACAGTAGTTCCATTAGCACCAACTAATTTAACTGGCGCTGTGATTTCAAATACTCAAATCAATTTATCTTGGACAGACAATGCTACCAACGAGGAAGGTTATAAAATTGAAAGAAAAACAGGTGCAGGAAATTATGCGGTTGTAGGCAGTTCTAGCTCAAACATGACTTCATTTAGTGATTTGGGATTATCACCAAGCACTTCATACACTTATCGCGTGTATGCTTACAATAGTGCCGGAAATTCGTTGCAATATTCAAATGAGCTAACGCTCTCTACACAAGATTCAATCCCATCATGGCTTACAAATGGATTGGTAGCTTATTATCCATTTAATGGCAATGCCAATGATGAAAGTGGAAATGGAAATAATGGAACGGTTAATGGGGCGACATTGACGAGTGATAGGAATGGGATAAACAATAAGTCATACTCTACAACTTCAGGATATATTTCATGCATCAACAACAACATTCCAACTAACAATCCTATTTCAATTAGTTTTTGGTTTAAATGCAATAGTGATTTTGGAATTGGCGAAGTTATTAGTCTTGGTTCGCCTTCAAGTACTACTTGGGGTTGTGTTATTGGTAATAATTATTTCACAATGAATTATGGGAGAGGTTGTGGCTCAACAGGTTCTTCACCTGCGTCAATTGGATTATCTAATACAAATTGGCATAATGTAGTTTTTATTTCAAATGGAATTGGAGGAAATTCAAGTATCTATTATGATGGGGTATTTTCGGCTAATACTATAAATGCAAATACTAATGGAGGATGCAGTACTTCTAATTTGTATTTTGGAGCTGATATATTTTCTTTAGTTGAACTTTTTGATGGTTCTCTCGACGACATCCGCATTTACAACCGCGCTTTATCAGCAAGCGAAGTAGCTTATTTGGCTGCACATTAATTTAAAAGTTATCTAATAATATAAATCCCGTTTTTCTCTTATAAGAAGACGGGATTTTTTGTTGGATTATGTTTTTAGTTTAGCACTGTTGTTACAAAAACTGCATGTGCTATTTATTCCATTAACTTGGAGGCGTGATGAATGCTAACAATGAAAATTTCTTGTGTAGTAACTTTATAAATGATTCTGTAATTGTTCTGTATCAATTCTCTGATAGAATTATTGTTTAGTTCAGGCACTACCCTCCCAGATTTAGTGAAGTTTTCCAATTGATCTATTCTATGAATAATTTTTTCAATTACACGATTTGCATAAATCATAGAATCCTTAGAAATATAATCATGAATATTTTTCAGATCGTCCAAAGCAAGTTCAGACCAAATTATTTTTGCCATTTCAACACCGTTTCTTTCACTTTTTCATGCGTTAGCGTTTCCCCTTTTTTAATTTGAGATAACCCTTTGTTCACTTTCTCTACAAATACTAGTTTTTCCAGCAGAACATCTAGCTCAAATTCTTTAGGTAACTCCTTCAAGGCTTCCAATACCTTTTCCCTTTTCATGGTATTTAATTTCATACAAATTAATTATAAATATTTACACAAAAAATAATCTTTGCTTTTTACTTCAAACTACTTGAAGATAAGGTGCAAGTAAATCAATTATTGAAGGGTTACATTGGTGAAATCAACGGGATTTTTTGTTTGTTTTTTCCTTGAAACATCATAAGAAAAAAACATAAACCCGATGTTGATTTCACCTTTTCTTTCAATAAACAAAAGATTTACTTGCAACATCTTTTTAAAAGGAAAAAAACGGGTACCAAGCGGAATGTTGAAAAGATTTCAGTAGTTGCGAAAAATGCAACAACTGTATAAAATGGTACATCTTATAACGTAGAATTCTTCAACCTCAACGCGATATTATTAATTGTTTACTGCGTAAACGCTTAGCTGTGCAATTGAAATCAAATAAACAATAATCAACATTATGAAAGAAATAATCATTTACAAAACAAAAGATAATCAAACACAAATTGAGGTCAATTTTGAAAACGAAACGGTTTGGTTAACACAACAACAGATGGCAATCCTATTTGGACAAACCAAACAAAATATCAGTTTACACATCAATAACTGCTTCAAAGAGAAGGAGTTATCAAAAAAAGGAACTGTCAAGGAATCCTTGACAGTTCAAAAAGAGGGCAAAAGATATGTTGAACGAGAATTGGATTTTTTTAATCTTGATGTCATCATTTCGGTTGGATATAGGGTTAAATCTATTCGAGGCACCCAATTCCGTCAATGGGCAACTGAACGATTGAAAGACTACCTGATAGAAGGTGTTGCCATAAATGAAAAACGCTTAGCACAGAAAAACAAGGAAATAAAAGTACTCCACGATGGCATTCGGATTCTTAGCAGAGCAATTGAAGAGCAAGCAAACATTAATGAAAACTACGCCTGGCTTCATCAATATAGCCTTGGTTTGCAACTACTAGACGATTACGACCACGAGTCTTTAGATGCGAGAGGAAATCACACAACGGAAGCAGAATATCCTGAAATATCTGAATATATAAATTTGGTTCAACAAATGCGTATTCAATTCAATACTGATATTTTTGGCAAAGAAAAAGATGGTGGTTTTGACAGTGCCTTGAATCAAATCATGCAAGGTTTTGGTGAACAAGATGCATATCCTTCCATTGAGGAAAAGGCTGCGATGTTACTCTATCTTGTAGTAAAGAATCATGCTTTTGTGGATGGGAATAAACGAATTGCAGCAGCTTGTTTTCTATTATTTTTACAACGAAATCAATTAATGTATAACGATCTAGGACAAACAATTATCAGTAACGAAGCATTAGCCAGTTTAACCATTTTTGTTGCATCCAGCAAAGCAGAAGAAATGGAAACCGTCAAACAACTACTTGTAAGTATTCTCAACAGAAAAATGAAATAAGAAATTAAGTTGGAAAAATGTTTTTCGTTTGGCGTTTGGTGTTAAATTTTTACAAACAATTACAAACAACCACAAACAACAAACTACAAACAATTAATCGACACCCCCTCAAACAACTTTGCCGCCCATTTACCATATTCCTTCCCCGATGGATGCAATTTATCTTCTGCTAAAAATTCAGCATTGGCACCATCTTGCCTTTGTGAAGTCGTGATGTCTATAAAATGACAGTTGTTTTGTTCTGCAATTTCTTTGCATATTGAATTATACGCATCAATTTCTATTGCAATTTTATTCGCATCTCTTTCCGCTGCAAATGGCGTTACGCCCCAATCTGGAATGCTTAATACAAAAACGTGATTGTTATTCCCGCCCGAGAATGCGATTGCCTTTTGTAATAACAAAATAAATTCTGTTTTGAAATTTTCTATAGGCAACCCACGATATTGATTGTTCACGCCTATAAGCAAACTCACAAAATCATATTTTGGTAAAAATGCGGTTTCAGACATTTGATGCAACAATTCATCTGTTGTCCAACCTGTTTTAGCCATTATTTCAGCTGCATGAAACTGATGCGTTTCGTTAAAATGCTTTCGCAGCAATTGTATCGTTTGATTTGGAAAATTCTCGTAAAATGGAACTTGCTCCCCAATTGTATAACTATCGCCTAATGCCAAATATGAATATGTCATTTTATTTTTTAAAACTAAATTAATTGATTTGACTTAAAAAATGATTGCTAAAAAGATATTGATGGAAAAGAGAAGAAGAATTATAGAAAATAAAAATGGCAAGTTACTTACATCGCACCGCTCAACCATCTACCCTTGCTACCTTCCGGTCCTGGGGGAGTTCAACAGGAGCTGGCCGTATAAGACTTGCCGACGCAAATATAAGACATTTAACTAGTGAAGCAGCTATTTATGCTATAGAATTTTTAAGAAGTTTTTTTATGCTTTACCCAATCCCAGCTTTTGACCTTGATCTAGCATAAATTCAAAAGCTGCATCGTAATCATTGGGAATAATTCCATCTAGAATAGCTTCGCGAATGGCGTTTTTTATCATGCCCACCTCCCTACTTGGATGCAAATTAAAATGAGCCATAATCATTTCGCCGGTTATTGGCGGTTGCCAATTTCTAACATGATCTTTTTCTTCTACCTCCGCGCAACGCTCCATTACCATTTCAAAATTGGATAAAAATCGTTTTACTTTTTCTTTGTTTTTAGAAGTGATATCCGCCCTACATAGCGTAAATAAAGATTCCAAATCATCACCAGCATCAAAAATCAATCTTCTAACGGCAGAGTCGGTGATATTTTCTTTGGTTAACGAAATCGGACGAAGATGCAATTCAACCATCTTTCGTACAAATTTCATTTTTTCGTTTAGCGGCAATTTAAGTTGGGTAAATATTTTCGGCACCATTCTGCCCCCCACCACCTCATGTCCATGAAAAGTCCAACCATGGCCATCTTCAAATTTTTTTATAGCTGGCTTTGCAATGTCGTGCAATACAGCAGCCCATCTCAACCATAAATCGTTTGTATTTTCAGCAATATTATCTACCACTTGAATGGTATGGTAAAAATTATCTTTGTGCCCTTTTCCATCAATATATTCAGCACCAGCCAATGCCACCATTTGAGGAAAAATGATTTTTAAAATGCCAGTTTTGTATAGTAAATCAAAACCAATTGATGGCTTTTTACACATCAAGATTTTATTCAACTCATCGGTAATTCTTTCGCCACTTACAATTTTAATGCGATGCGCCATTTTTGAAATGGCTGCAAGTGTATTTTCTTCAATTTTATAATTCAATTGCGCTGAAAAACGAATGGCACGCATCATTCGAAGCGGATCATCGCTAAACGTTTCTTCTGGCTTTAATGGCGTTTTAATGATACCAAGTTCCAAATCACCTATGCCATTAAAAGGATCAAGTAATGCGCCAAAATCATTTTTATTTAAACTGATGGCCAATGCATTTATGGTAAAATCTCTTCTATTTTGATCATCTTCCAAACTACCCGATTCAACAATTGGATTGCGACTATCATAGGTGTAGCTTTCTTTTCTTGACCCCACAAATTCAATCTCTAACTCCTCTTGAGTGGATGGTTCTATAATTTTAATTTGAGCTGTTCCAAAGTTCTTGAAAAAATTCACTTGTGGTGCGGGGCGAAATTGCAACGCCACTTCATGCGCCAAAGCAATTCCATCTCCAATACAAACCACATCCAAATCTTTCGTGTTTCTATTGATGATTTTATCCCTTACAAATCCACCAATCACATAACTCTCCATATGCAAAGCTTGAGCAGCTTTTGCAATTTTTTCAAGTATTTGTTTTTCGTAAATCGTTAATGGAATATACATGCGGGGCAAAAATAACAATTCGTAGGTTATGATTGGTGAAGTGAAAAGTAAAAAGTCAAAAGTTAAAATTCAAAATAGATAATTCTACGTTTTTAAATTTTCAAACAAGAAAGCATTTAAGTTATCTACTATTAAATTTTAATTTTTAATCCGACAATTCGGCCTGAAAAGCAATTTCACTTTTTATCCGCCACGGCGGACACGCTTTTTACTTTATACTTTTCATTTCCTTTGCCTTCAAAAGTAAATCTTTTATTTTCGGTTCTTCAATGCCCATTTGATTGGCTTTTTCTCCGTAGTAAATTACTTTATCAAGCTGACCAGTATTGATATACACCACCATCAAATTTGAAATCGTTAAACTTTGTGTGGTATCGAGTTTATATGCTTTTTCAAAACAAGTTTGCGCCGAATCGTATTTTTTTTGTCCGGCATAAATGGCCCCTAAATTATTAAACGCCACATAATATGTTGGCTTTGCCTGAATAGATTTTTTATAATTCGAAATGGCACTATCCGGAATGCCCACCATTTCATACACCTGAGCTAGTTTGTATGAAGCATCTGCATTTCCAGGCATAATTTCCAAACTCTTATTAAAATATCCAATTGCTTTTTGCATCAACTCATTGCGTTCATCGGCTGAAACACTTAATTTGGCTTGATTTACACATTCTGTTGCATACGCTTGATTGGTACGACTGCTATTCGGTGCTACTTCAACACCCGCTTCAAAAAGAGAATTGTTATTTTTCCAATCTGGAATTCGGATATAATCCATTGCAAAAAAACAAATCATTATTAAAGCTGTGACTCCGATAAAAGTATTCTTTTGTTTCCCCTCAAAAGTTTTCAATTCTATTTTAGTGAATGATGATAGCAAATAAACAAAAGCCAATGCAAAAGCAAAAGAAGGCACAAATAAAAAACGCTCCGCTACCGTAGCACCATTATTTATAAAAAAGTTATTCGTCGGTGATGAGGCCACCAGAAAAAACAAAATTGAAAATGAAACAACCGGATTTTTCTTAAACCATAAAATAGCAAGCATAAAAATGAATCCGTAAAACACCAAACCCAACCAAGGCAAAGCACTTGTCCAATCTACTATAGGAATATGATTTAAAGAATAATCCCAACATAAAGGCCAAGGCACAAACAATAGTTTTAAATAGTAGAAAAGAATTTCAAATTTAGTAGCGGTAATCTGCGCAAAACCAACAGCTCCATTTAATGCGTTATCCAAAATCCCGATGCCACGATGCGCACTTTCGGTGCCAACAATTACATTTCTGATAAATAAAAAAAGTCCAGTTATAACCATTAAAGGAATTGAGAAAACTATTGAATCCTTAATTTTTATTTTACTCAGCATGATTAAAGAAAGTGGTAAAATCACTAAAAAAGCAATCGCACTTTCTTTGGATAATAAAGCAAGGGTAAAAAAAACTGAACCCAAAATCAGTTGCTTCGCATTCAACTTCATTTGATTAAATGCAGGAATAAAATAAGTCCAACTCAAAAACCCAAACAATGCAGCCAACAATTCATCTCTACTTTTTACACTCGCCACCACTTCCGTATGTATGGGATGTAAAGCAAACAACAACATGATTGCTGTTAACATATACACATGTACTTCTGAAAACAATTTTAATAAAATGGAAAACAACACTTGAATGACTAAAATATACAGCAACACATTCAACAAGTGTGATTTAGAAGGATTGTTATCAAACACTTGTTTTTCAATCGCGAATGAAAGCAAGGTAATGGGACGATAAGGTTGAAGCCCTGTGGTACCATCAAACTTCTCCATGCTACCGTGATTAAACAACTCTCCTACACCTTCAATGCCTTTTTGAACCGAGCTGTGTTTTTGATAAAAAATATCATCATCAAGCGTGTATTCAAAATTCACCGTTTGTCCGTAAACAAAAAAAATCAAAATGGTTAATGCAATACGAATAAAGATGGTATTGGGTTTGCTAGATTCTGTAAAAGCAATTTTCTCTGGAGATTTTTGCGGATTCGAGTTGGTCGTTTTTTTCATTTTAAACTATAACATTTTACTATCAAAGAATTTTCATGTATTAATAATTCCCCAATTTCTTATTTTATAATTTCACTGATCACATTACCCACACAACCATTTGGCATTTGAATATTTAATAACGCAGAAATGGTTGGCGCAATATCCGTCATGTGCACTTCACGGTGTGTTTTTCCTGGATTAATATTCCAACCCATAAAAAGCAATGGAATATGCGCATCATAAGGATTCCAAACACCATGTGTTGTTCCTGTTTTTCCACCATCGAAATATCCTGGCTTTGGTACGATTTGAATATCGCCACTTCTTCCAGAAAAATAGCTATTCAAAGTACGAGATTTTATTATTTCGGGTAAAATAGACATGGGTAATAATTTAATGTCATACACCTGACTAACAAATGATTTTGAAGATAAAATATCTACAATGGTTTTGCTGATTAAAAAGCTATTTCCATCCCAACCATTCGATATTTCTTTTTGTAAATACAATTGTGCATTTTCCATTTTCACAACGGCATTTGCAACGCCAAATTTTAATTGAATAGAATCATTCAATTCTTTGATTAAATCCTTATTGCTGTAATTTCCACCAGGCATTTTATTCGCATTTAAAAAAGATGGATTATTCGCTACGCCATGATCTGCAGATAAGAAAAACAAATAATTATTTTTTCCATAAGCCCCATCCAAATAATCTAAAAACTCAGCAATATCCCTGTCTAATCTGATATATGCATCTTCTATTTCAATTGAATTTGGGCCAAATGTATGTCCGATATAATCGTTAGAAGACAAGCTAACGGCTAAAAAATCCGTCACTTCTCCTTTCCCCAATTTTTCGTTTTCTATGGTAGATTTGGCAAAGTTTAAAGTAAATGTATTGCCAAATGGGGTGTATTTAAATGCCGAATATTTTTTTTCTGAAATAGTGCTTAGTTGATGTGGGAAAACATTTGTTTTTTCACCAGGAATAGTGCCTTCATAATCTACGGCATCTTTTGTGCTTTGTGTGTATTGATTTATGGGCAAAATGGTTTCCCAATTGGTCGACATGAAACTATCTGGTTGTTGTTTTGCATTAAATTGATTAACCCATTCTGGCAAATCATTCATGTAATAAGTACTTGAAATCCATTTACCTGCTTTATCATCAAACCAATAAGCCGCATTTGCATTATGACCTGCTGGTAAAATAGCTCCTCTGTCTTTTAAAGAAATCCCAATTGATTTTGATGAAAAATTATTGCTCAATCTTAATTCATCAGCAATGGTTGACACAAACATATTTCTAGGACTCATCTTTCCTTCTTCATTATTGCTACCAACGCCCGAAACGGTAGAGTCATCCGTACAATAAACTGAT